>NZ_JASCPK010000156.1:0-13779 GCF_029959385.1 Pseudomonas sp. PS01303 | reverse complement strand
GCCGAAGGCTGCGATCTTTTGATCTTGATCTTAAAAAACAAGATCAAAAGATCGCAGCCTTCGGCAGCTCCTACAGGTGGAATTGGGGGGCTGTGAGAGCCCCATTTTTTGGCTGAGGCTTAGCCGCGCTGGGTCAGCCCCATCTTCTTGCGGCCTTCCGCCGGCGTGAGTACGCGGGCGCCGAGGCGGCTGAGGATTTCGCTGGCGCGCTCAACCAATTGGCCGTTGGTCGCCAGCACACCTTTGTCCAGCCACAGGTTGTCTTCCAGCCCGACCCGCACGTTGCCGCCAAGCAGCACCGCTTGCGCCGCCATCGGCATCTGCATCCGGCCAATGCCGAACCCTGCCCACACTGCATCGGCGGGCAAGTTATCGACCATGGCTTTCATGGTGGTGGTATCCGCTGGTGCGCCCCATGGAATGCCTAGGCACAGCTGGAACAGCGGGTTATCGAGCAGACCTTCCTTGATCATCTGCTTGGCAAACCACAGGTGGCCGGTGTCGAAAATTTCCAGCTCAGCCTTCACGCCCAGCTCGGTAATGCGCTTGGCACCGGCGCGCAGTTGCGCCGGAGTGGACACGTAAATGGTGTCGCCATCGCCAAAATTCAGGGTGCCGCAATCGAGGGTGCAGATTTCCGGGAGCAATTCTTCTACGTGAGCCAGTCGGGTCAACGGGCCGACCAGATCGGTGTTCGGGCCGAACTCCATCGGGTTCTCGCCCGCGCCGATTTCCAGGTCGCCGCCCATGCCGGCGGTGAGGTTGACGATGATGTCGACGTCGGCCTCGCGGATGCGCTCCATCACTTCGCGGTACAGCGCCACGTCGCGGCTGAACTTGCCGGTCTGCGGATCACGAACGTGGCAGTGCACGACGGTGGCGCCAGCCTTGGCGGCTTCAACGGCCGCCGCAGCGATTTGTTTCGGGGTGACCGGCACATGAGGGCTTCTGGCGGTCGTGTCGCCAGCACCGGTAAGTGCGCAGGTGATGATGACGTCGTGGTTCATGGTGCGGTTTCCTTCAGGCGTGATGGGTCTGTCCGCAGCCCGTTTCGGGGCTGCGAAGCGTGGTTCAGTCCTCTCTCTCCGGTCAGGGAGAGGGGCTTTAAATTGAGAGGGTTATTTGCTGGTCAGCTGGAGATTTTCAGCCGCTGGTTTGCCATCGAACGTGGTCACGCCGTCGAGCCAGCGCTGCTTGTCTTCCGGGTGATCCTTGAGCCATTGCTTGGCGGATTCGAAAGCATCTTTGTGATCGAGCAGCGGCTGCATCATCCGGCTCTCGTCTTCGGCGGTGTAGGTCAGATTACTCAGCAGGCGACCGATGTTCGGGCATTGCTCGGCGTATTTCGGCGCGGTCACTGTCCACACCGTCGCCATACCTTCATTCGGGCCGAGGGCGTCTTCACTGCCAGTGAGATAGGTCATCTTCACGTTGACGTTCATCGGGTGCGGCGCCCAGCCGAAGAACACCACGGCCTCTTTGCGGCGCACGGCGCGATCGACGGCGGCGAGCATGCCGGCCTCGCTCGACTCGACCAGCTGGAACTTGCCGAGGCCGAACTGGTTCTTGGCGATCATTGCCTTGATCTGCGTATTGGCGCCTGAGCCTGGCTCGATGCCGTAGATCTTGCCGCCGAGTTCTTTTTCGAATTTGGCGATGTCAGCGAAGGTTTTCAGGCCTTTATCTGCCAGATAGGTCGGCACCGCGAGGGTAGCGCGGGCGTCCTTCAGGCTCGGTGCTTCAAGGACTTTGACCTGATTGGCGTCGACAAACGGCGTAATGGTCTGCGTCATCAACGGGTTCCAGTAACCGAGGAACAAGTCCAGACGCTGATCGCGAATCCCGGCGAAGATGATTTGCTGGGACGCGCTGGTTTGTTTGGTGTTGTAGCCGAGGCCGTCGAGCAGTACCTGGGTCATCGCACTGGTGGCGATCACGTCGGTCCAGTTGACCACGCCCATGCGCACGTTCTGGCATGACGCAGGTTCGGCCGCCATGACGCTGGCGCTCAAGAAAGCGGTACCGCTGAGTGCAAGAACACAGCTGCTGATCAGTCGTTTCATGTCGGGTTCCTCGGCAGGTCGTTATTGTGGTTCCCGGCATCTGGTGCGCCGGTGATGCAAAGTTACGCAGCAATGCGCCCGTGAAAGCGCACTACGGCGACGGGCATTTGCACTGTAGCGACCTGCACCCTTGAACGCTGACGACAATCGGCGTATCAACGAGCCACGCTCCCCTCCCTCTCGTTACCCGCGAATCGAGTGCGCACATGTCTCAGGATTTCTATTTCTTGCTGATGCCGGGCTTCTCCGCCATCGGCTTTATTTCCGCCATCGAACCGCTGCGCGTCGCCAACCGCTTTCGAGGCGAGTTGTATCGCTGGCACGTACTCAGCGCTGATGGCGGGGCGGTGCTGGCGAGTAACGGTATGTCGGTCAACGCCGATGCTGCGCTGGAACCCCTGAAGAAAGGTGCGACGTTATTGGTGGTGGCCGGGTTTGAACCGCTGAAGTTTGCCACGCCGGTGCTGGAACATTGGCTGCGGCGGCTGGATAACGATGGCGTGACGCTGGGCGCCATCGACACGGGCAGCTTTGTCCTTGCCGAAGCCGGGTTGCTTGAGGGCCATCGCCTGACCCTGCACTGGGAAGCGATCGATGCGTTCAAGGAATCTTATCCACAGCTCAGCGTCACTCAGGAGCTGTTCGAGATCGACCGTCGGCGCATCACCTCGGCGGGCGGCACCGCGTCCATCGATCTGATGCTCGATCTGATCGCCCAGGCCCATGGGCCGCAGCTGGCGATTGAGGTCAGTGAGCAGTTTGTGCTGGGGCGGATTCGCCCGCGCAAAGACCACCAGCGCATGGAAGTCGCTACGCGTTATGGCATCAATAACAAGAAATTAGTGCAGGTGATTGGCGAGATGGAGCAGCACAGCGAACCGCCGCTGACCACGCTGCAATTGGCGGAATCGATCAAAGTCACGCGGCGGCAACTGGAACGGTTGTTTCGGCTGCATCTGAACGATACGCCGAGTAACTTTTACCTGCGATTGCGCTTGGAAAAGGCCCGGCAGCTACTGCGTCAGACCGACATGAGCGTGCTCGAAGTCAGCATCGCCTGCGGCTTCGAATCACCGTCCTACTTCACCCGCAGCTATCGAGCAAAATTTGCTCGCTGCCCGCGCGAAGACCGGCGTACCGTCCAAGCCTGAAATCAAAAGATCGCAGCCTTCGGCAGCTCCTACAGTTGATTGCATTCCAATGTAGGAGCTGCCGAAGGCTGCGATCTTTTGATCTTACTTTTTCACCAACGCCGAACACGCCGCTTTATAAGCCTCATGCTGATATTTGTTCAGCGTCCCCGGCAGCTCGAAATTATGCTTCTTCGCCTGCGCATTGATCGTCTGCGGCGACAGCAGCGTCACTTCACAACCATCCAGCAACTGCAAAATCCCCTCAATCTTGAACGTCGTCGGCCCACCGGCAAATTCACCCTTTTTGCTGCGCTTCTTGATCGCAATCCTGTCAACCGAATTCTCACGCACAAACGACGCCACCTGCGCTGCGAACAGCTTCACGTTCGCCGCTTCGTCATCTTCGTCGAGGGCGATTTTCTTGGTGGCGAGGGGAATGTGGCTCAGGGTCGAACCGTCGAGAGCGGCCACGGCGATGATCGCTTCGCTGCCTTTGATTTCAATGCCGCAGATGTTCATGTGATTACCTAGATTGGCTATAGAAGGGCAGCTTACAGCTCAGACACTCACTCCTGCCCAATCGACTCCAAAAACTCCGACCGTTCATCACTCATCCGCGCCACGCAGTCATTCTGCGCAATCGTGAACGCCTTGCTCCCCGCCGTCGCCGGGAACGCTTCCACCGCGCAATCCGCATCCCGGGTCTTCAGCCATTGCTGCTGAGCCGTCTTGATCTTGGCGGTGATGTCCGCCAGTTGCGTGGCGTTTTTGCCGTATGCGGTCTGCATGCGTTCGTTGAGGCTGGCGTAGTTGTCTTTGAGCAGGTCTTCGGCGGTGGTGCGGCTGTAGGTCGAGCATTCCAGGGTCTGGACGTCGTTTTCGACTGCGTCGCACGGGTTGTTGTCGGACTCTTCGGCGGCGTGTACGCCGGTCGCAATCAGTGCCAGGGCCAGGAAGATCGATTTCATTGTTGTCGCCGCTCTAATCCAGTGGTATTTGCAAGATGCCGGTGATTCTGGCTCAAGCGTGCGGGCTTGGAAAGGTGGCCGGTCGGGGCGGCGGATGACCCTTTGTCGCGGATTGACGCTTTCGGCAATTCCCCTGTCGTTTTTGCACCCGGTCGCCCCTGCACCGAGGCATATGCTGGCCCCAAAGCGCCGGCAGACGATTCGGCGCATGAATCGCCAATAAGGGGACGCCTGATGAGCCCAGCCGAATTACACGCCGACAGCATCGTTATCGACGGTCTGATCATTGCCAAATGGAACCGCGAGCTGTTTGAAGACATGCGCAAGGGCGGTCTGACGGCAGCCAACTGCACTGTGTCGGTGTGGGAAGGCTTTCAGGCGACCGTGAACAACATCGCTGCCAGCCAGAAGCTGATCCGCGAAAACAGCGACCTGGTGATGCCGGTGCGCACCACCGCCGACATCCGCAAAGCCAAGGAGCAGGGCAAAACCGGCATCCTCTTCGGCTTCCAGAATGCCCACGCCTTTGAAGACCAGATCGGCTATGTCGAGGTGTTCAAGCAGCTCGGCGTTGGCATCGTGCAGATGTGCTACAACACCCAGAATCTGGTTGGCACCGGTTGCTATGAGCGTGACGGCGGCCTTTCGGGTTTCGGTCGCGAGATCGTCGCCGAGATGAACCGCGTTGGCGTCATGTGCGACCTGTCTCACGTCGGTTCCAAGACGTCTGAAGAAGTCATCCTCGAATCGAAAAAACCGGTCTGCTATTCCCACTGCCTGCCGTCGGGTCTCAAAGAGCATCCGCGCAACAAGTCCGATGAAGAACTGAAGTTCATTGCTGACCACGGCGGTTTTGTCGGTGTGACCATGTTCGCGCCGTTCCTCGCCAAGGGCATCGATTCGACCATCGACGACTACGCCGAAGCGATCGAGTACGTGATGAACATCGTCGGCGAAGACGCCATCGGCATCGGCACCGATTTCACCCAGGGTCACGGCCAGGACTTCTTCGAATACCTGACCCACGACAAGGGCTACGCCCGCCGTCTGACCAGCTTCGGCAAGATCATCAACCCGCTGGGCATCCGCACCGTCGGCGAGTTCCCGAACCTGACCGAAACCCTGCTCAAGCGCGGCCATCCTGAGCGCGTGGTGCGCAAGATCATGGGCGAGAACTGGGTCAACGTCTTGAAAGACGTCTGGGGCGAGTAACGCTGACTCAAGACCGCCGCCGCACTGCCCCCTCTCCTGTGGGAGAGGGGTGAGGGCAGCGGTCACCACTGAATCCACTATTTTTTCTGGAGTTAACTTTCCATGGCCAAGATCGCCCCGCAATTGCCAATCGAAGTCGACAGCGAGACCGGTGTCTGGACCTCCGACGCCCTGCCGATGCTCTACGTGCCACGGCATTTCTTCGTCAATAACCACATGGGCATCGAAGAAGTCTTGGGCGCCGACGCCTACGCCGAAATCCTCTACAAGGCCGGCTACAAATCCGCCTGGCACTGGTGCGAAAAAGAAGCTGAATGCCACGGTCTGGAAGGCGTCGCCGTATTCGAGCACTACATGAAACGCCTGTCGCAACGCGGCTGGGGCCTGTTCAAGATTCAGGACATCGACCTCGACAAAGGCACTGCCAGCGTCAAGCTCGAACACTCGGCATTCGTCTACGTCTACGGCAAGGTCGGGCGCAAGGTCGACTACATGTTCACCGGTTGGTTTGCCGGTGCGATGGATCAGATTCTTGAAGCCCGCGGCAGCAAGATTCGCACGGTTGCCGAGCAAGTTTACGGTGGCTCCGAAGAAGGCCACGAAGACGGCTTGTTCACCGTCAAGCCGTTGTAAGTCGAGGAACCCGCCATGGCTTTCGAAGCAATGTTCCAGCCGATCCAGATCGGCAAACTGACCATCCGCAACCGCGTGCTCAGCACCGCGCACGCTGAGGTCTACGCAACGGACGGCGGCATGACCACCGACCGCTACGTCAAATACTACGAAGAGAAAGCCAAGGGCGGCATCGGCCTGGCGATTTGCGGCGGTTCTTCCAGTGTCGCCATCGACAGCCCGCAAGGCTGGTGGAAATCGGTGAACCTGGCGGACGACCGGATCATTCCGCACTTCCAGAATCTGGCGGATGCGATGCACAAGCATGGCGCCAAGATCATGATTCAGATTACCCACATGGGTCGTCGTTCGCGCTGGGATGGCGAGCACTGGCCGACCCTGCTGTCGCCGTCGGGCATCCGCGAACCGGTGCACCGCGCGACCTGCAAAACCATCGAGCCGGAAGAAATCTGGCGGGTGATCGGCAACTACGCCACTGCCGCCGCGCGGGCCAAGGCCGGCGGTCTCGACGGTGTCGAACTGTCCGCCGTGCACCAGCACATGATCGACCAGTTCTGGAGCCCGCGCGTCAACAAACGTACGGACGAGTGGGGCGGCAGCTTCGAGAACCGCATGCGTTTCGGCCTCGAAGTGCTCAAGGCTGTGCGCAAGGAAGTCGGCGATGATTTCTGCGTCGGCATCCGCCTGTGCGGTGACGAGTTCCACCCGGACGGTTTGTCCCACGAGGACATGAAGCAGATCGCCAAGTATTACGACGACACCGGCATGCTCGACTTCATCGGTGTGGTCGGTTCGGGTTGCGACACCCACAACACCCTGGCCAACGTTATCCCCAACATGAGTTATCCACCGGAGCCGTTTCTGCACCTGGCTGCGGGCATCAAAGAAGTGGTGAAGGCGCCGGTTTTGCACGCGCAGAACATCAAGGATCCGAACCAGGCCACGCGCATTCTCGAAGGCGGTTACGTCGACATGGTCGGCATGACCCGTGCGCACATCGCTGACCCGCACCTGATCGCCAAGATCAAAATGGGCCAGATCGATCAGATCAAACAGTGCGTCGGCGCCAACTATTGCATCGACCGTCAGTACCAAGGTCTGGACGTGCTGTGCATCCAGAACGCCGCGACCTCCCGTGAATACATGGGCGTGCCGCACATCATCGAAAAATCCACCGGCGTCAAACGCAAAGTGGTCGTTGTCGGTGCCGGGCCTGCGGGGATGGAAGCCGCTCGCGTGTCGGCTGAACGTGGCCACGACGTAACCTTGTTCGAGAAGAAAGAATTTATCGGCGGGCAAATCACCACCGCTTCGAAAGCGCCGCAGCGTGACCAGATTGCTGGCATCACCCGCTGGTTCCAACTGGAGCTGGCGCGGTTGAAAGTCGATCTGCGTCTGGGCACGGCGGCGGACATCGCGACGATCATGGACTTGCGTCCGGACGTGGTGGTGCTGGCGGTTGGCGGTCATCCATTCCTGGAGCAGAACGAACACTGGGGCGCCGCTGAAGGTTTGGTTGTCAGCAGTTGGGACGTGCTCGATGGCAAGGTCGCGCCGGGCAAGAACGTGCTGGTCTACGACACCATTTGCGAGTTCACCGGGATGTCGGTTGCCGACTTCCTTGCTGACAAGGGCAGCCAGGTCGAGATCGTCACCGACGACATCAAACCGGGCGTGGCCATCGGCGGTACGTCGTTCCCGACCTACTACCGCAGCATGTACCCGAAAGAAGTGATCATGACCGGCGACATGATGCTCGAGAAGGTCTACCGCGAAGGCGACAAACTGATCGCGGTGCTGGAGAACGAATACACCGGCGCCAAAGAGGAGCGGGTGGTCGATCAGGTGGTAGTGGAGAACGGTGTGCGTCCGGACGAAGAGCTGTATTACGGGCTCAAGGACGGTTCGCGCAACAAGGGCCAGATCGACATCGATGCCTTGTTCGCGATCAAACCGCAGCCATCTCTAAGCACCACCGGCGACGGTTACTTGCTGTTCCGCATCGGCGACTGCGTGGCGCAGCGCAACACCCACGCCGCCATCTATGACGCGTTGCGGTTGTGCAAAGACTTCTAAGCCTCGCGAACGATCGTTCCCACGCTCCGCGTGGGAATGCCGCAATGGACGCTCCGCGTCCGCTTTGGGACGCGGAGCGTCCCGGGATGCATTCCCACGCGGAGCGTGGGAACGATCATTGAACGCCGTGTTTCTCCAGGTTGTACTGGTGGGAGCTTCACCATGTTGAACACCCTTCTTCCAATCCTGTTGTTCGCAGCTCTGGGCCTTGGTGTCCTCGGCGCGTTGCGGCGGGTGGCCATGTGGCGTCGGGGCCGGGCCTCGAAGGTCGACCTGATCGGCGGCCTGCTCGCCATGCCCAAGCGTTACATGGTCGATTTGCACCATGTCGTCGCGCGGGACAAATACATCGCCAACACCCACGTGGCCACGGCCGGTGGTGCGGTGGCGTCGATTGTACTGGCGCTGCTGGTGCACGGTTTCGGCCTGCACAACCGCATTCTCGGCTACGCGCTGCTGCTGATGACGGCGGTGATGTTCGTCGGCGCGATCTTCGTTTATCTGCGCCGGCGCAACCCGCCAGCGCGGCTGTCGAAAGGCCCGTGGATGCGCCTGCCGAAAAGCCTGTTGGCATTCTCCGCGTCGTTCTTTTTGCTGACATTGCCGGTGGCTGGAATACTGCCGGAGAACTTCGGTGGCTGGGTGCTCGCGGGCATCCTCGGGATCGGCGTGCTGTGGGGCGTGTCGGAACTGTTCTTCGGCATGACCTGGGGCGGGCCGATGAAACACGCCTTTGCCGGTGCGTTGCATTTGGCTTGGCACCGTCGCGCTGAACGCTTTGGCGGCGGTCGTTCCACGGGCCTGAAGCCTTTGGATCTCGATGATCCGTCAGCGCCGTTGGGTGTTGAGAAACCCGTAGATTTCACCTGGAACCAACTGCTCGGATTCGACGCCTGCGTGCAGTGCGGTAAATGCGAAGCCGCATGCCCGGCGTTCGCCGCTGGTCAGCCACTGAACCCGAAAAAACTCATTCAGGACATGGTCGTCGGCCTCGCTGGCGGTACCGATGCCAAGTTTGCTGGCAGCCCGTATCCCGGCAAACCCATTGGCGAACACAGCGGTAATCCGCATCAACCGATCGTCAACGGTCTGGTCGACGCCGAAACCCTCTGGTCGTGCACCACTTGCCGCGCCTGCGTCGAGGAGTGTCCGATGATGATCGAGCACGTCGACGCCATCGTCGACATGCGCCGTCACCTGACCCTGGAAAAAGGCGCGACCCCGAACAAAGGCGCCGAAGTCCTCGAAAATCTGATCGCCACCGACAACCCCGGCGGTTTCGCCCCGGGCGGGCGGATGAACTGGGCGGCGGACTTGAACCTCAATCTGCTCAGCGAAAAGAAATCCACCGACGTGCTGTTCTGGGTCGGCGACGGTGCGTTTGACATGCGCAACCAACGCACTCTGCGCGCGTTCGTCAAAGTGCTGAAAGCGGCGAAAATCGACTTCGCCGTGCTCGGTCTTGAAGAGCGTGACAGCGGCGACGTAGCGCGCCGTTTGGGCGACGAAGCAACCTTCCAGTTGCTCGCCAAACGCAATATTCAGACCTTGGGCAAATACAGCTTCAACCGCATCGTCACCTGTGATCCGCACAGCTTCCATGTGCTGAAAAACGAGTACGGCGCGTTCGACGGCAATTACCTGGTGCAGCACCACAGCACCTACATGGCGGAAATCATTCAGGCCGGCGCGCTCAACCTCGGGCAGCACAAAGGCAACAGCGTGACCTATCACGATCCGTGCTACCTCGGCCGCTACAACGGCGAGTACGAGGCGCCGCGTGAAGTGCTGCGCGCGCTGGGTATCGAAGTCAAAGAAATGCAACGTTCCGGCTTCCGTTCGCGCTGCTGCGGCGGCGGTGGCGGGGCGCCGATCACTGACATTCCGGGCAAGCAACGGATTCCCGACATGCGCATGGAGGACATCCGCGAAACCGGTGCCGAACTGGTGGCCGTGGGTTGTCCACAGTGCACGGCGATGCTCGAAGGCGTGGTCGAACCGCGTCCGCTGATCAAGGACATTGCCGAACTGGTGGCTGACGCGCTGCTCGAAGACGCCGCGCCAAGCAAGCCTGCCACCCCGGCCAAACGTGAACCTGCGGAGGCCCACTGATGAGCGACATTATCCGCCGCGACCCGCGCGCCGAATGGATTGCCCGTAACCGTTTGCACCCGCTGCACGCGGCGATGCAACCGGCGCAGCACAGCTGGATGGGGCCGAATGGCGTCATCCGCAAGAACCTGCACGGCATGGGTTTTATCGGCCCCAACGGCATCAAACGGATCGACCGCAGCGGCGCGCAACAGGGCGGGGCGGTTAAACGTTCGGCGGCTGTGGAAGTGCAATTGCCGCTGCATCAGGTGCCAGCCCCGGCGTTTTACATCAGCGTGGTGCCGGACATGGTCGGTGGCCGCTTGAGTAGCCACGACCGCGATTTGCTTGGCCTCGCTCATCAACTGGCCGGCAAGGACGGCGCGGTGTTGGCGGTGGTTTTTGGTGAACATAAGGAAAACGCGTTCGCTACTGCTGGCGTCGATCGTTTGTTGGTGCTCGAAGGTGAAGCCTTCAGCGGTTATGCACCGGAGCAGCGCGTGCAGGGTTTGCGTGCTGTGGATAACCAGTTCAATCCACGTCACTGGCTGCTACCGGACAGTCGCAGCGGTGGCGGCGAACTCGGTCGACGCTTCGCCGCTGCTCTGGGTGAACGCCCGGCGACGCGGGTCTGGCAGGTCAAGGATCAAGAGTGCATCGGCCGCGCCGGTGCTGGCTTGCAGGATCTTGCACGTCCGCTCGCGCGGTTGATTCTGGCGTCGGCGGAATGTGCCGAACCGGTCAGCGAAACCCGGCATGAAGCGTTGCCAGTGGAGTTATCCACAAGCGTCGCGCGTAGCCTGTCGCGGATCGAAGATCTTGGCGCAGTGGCGGTCGACCCGGCAGCGATTCCGATGGCCGAAGCGGAGTTCATTTTCTCCGGCGGTAACGGCGTCAAGGACTGGGCGCTGTTCCACGAAACGGCTGCCGCACTCGGCGCCACCGAAGGCGCATCGCGGGTGGCGGTGGACGATGGCTTTATGGCGCGTGATCGCCAGGTCGGCGCGTCTGGCACCTGGGTCACCGCGCGGGTGTATGTCGCTGTGGGTATCTCCGGGGCGATCCAGCATTTGCAGGGCATTGGCGCCTGCGACAAGGTCGTGGCGATCAACCTCGATCCCGGTTGCGACATGATCAAACGCGCCGACCTCTCGGTGATCGGCGAAAGCGCAGAGATTCTTCAAGCCTTGATCGCGGCGGTGGCGGCTTACCGCAACGACGCCAAGCGCGATGCGGCTTAAGGAAACGCTATGAACACGAAAGTTATCAGTCTGGTTTCAATCGGCGCTCACCCGACCTCCGGCCGGCCACGTCGCGCCGAACAAGATGCCCGCGCTGTGGAGTTGGGCCTGCAACTCGCTGGGGATAACCTGCAAGTGCTGCATGCCGGCGATGTTGCCGAACCGGCGTTGCGCGCCTATCTGGGCATGGGCCTGGAACAGATGCATGTGCTTGAGCAACCGACTGGCGCTGATGCGTTACCGGCGCTGACCGCGTATCTCCGCGATGCGGGGGCGCAAGTGGTGCTGACCGGCAGCCAGGCCGAAACCGGTGAAGGCTCGGGGATGTTGCCGTTTCTGCTCGCCGAAGGTTTGGGCTGGCCGCTGGTGGTCGGGTTGGCGCAGGTTGAGTCGATCAATGATGGATCGGCGTTGGTCCTGCAGGCTTTGCCGCGTGGGCAACGACGTCGCTTGAAGGTGAAACTGCCGTTTCTGGCGACTGTGGATAACGCTGCGCCGAAACCTCGGCAGAGTGCTTACGGCCCGGCGCGACGAGGGGTATTGGAGGCGGATGACGTTGAAGTTATCGATGATGAACTTCTGTCCGTCGCGACCCTGCAACCGGCCAAACCACGGCCAAAACGCCTGAAAGTGATCAAAGCCAAAAGCGGTGCTGACCGGATGAAAGCCGCCACAGCAAAAGCCAGCGGCGGCGGTGGGCAAGTGCTCAAAGGCGTTACCCCACAGGCCGGTGCCGAAGCCATCCTCAAACTCCTCATCGAAGAAGGCGTCGTCCGCTGACCCCCGACACCCCCAAATCTCTGTAGGAGCTGACGAGTGCAACGAGGCTGCGATCTTTTGATCTTGTTTTCAAATACCAACATCAAAAGATCGCAGCCTCGTTGCACTCGTCAGCTCCTACAGGTCAGCGGAAGGCAGAGATGGGCTGTCATTTGTTGACATGAAAAATCCTCGGCATTCCTTTGCGATCAGCTTCAACCACAGGTTAAAACCCCTGCTCAAACCCAGAGGAGTCAAGTGAATGACCGTTGAGTTTCGACCTGCCCGGCGCACGGATGCGCGCGATATTGCGCGGTTGTTTCAGATCTCTTCGGAGGGTGCTTCGGACTACATCTGGAGCCAATTGGCGGAGCCGGGTGAGGCATTGCTCGATGTCGGTGAGCGGCGCTATGCCCGCGATGATGTGGATTTTTCTTGGCAGAACTGCCTGATCGCTGAGGCCGACGGCCGCGTGGTTGGCATGATGCACAGTTACGTCACGCGCGAAGATCCAGACCCGACCCCGCCCACCGACCCCGTGCTGGCGCCATACGCCGACATGGAAGTGGCGGACACGCTGTACATCTCCAGCCTCGCGCTGCACGAAGGTTGGCGAAATCAAGGGTTGGGCGTGCGCTTCCTCCAGCATGCCCAGGCCCGCGCCGATCAGCTCGCGCTCAAAGGTCTGAGCCTGATCGACTACGCCGCCAATACCGGCGCCCGCCGCTTCTATGAGCGGCATGGGTTCGGCATCGTCAAAACCTGCCAAGTGGTTCCGCATCCGATGATCCGGGTGACGGGCGAGGCCTATCTGATGCACCGAGCATGAACTCGGTTATCCACTGACGAGGGTTTACACACAATCCCTGTTGGTCAGTCTGTGGATAACGTGTTCGCCCTTCGCTGCAAGTCATGTCTGCCGTGGCTTGCAGGCCGCAGATCAAAAAACAACCAGCCTAAGTTACGGTTTTTACGGGATTTTTCTGCGGGATAACTGCGTAAGTTACCCCCGATCTCTGTTGGCGCTTCTGTGGATAAGATGTTCGCTAACCCCTGAGAGCTATATATAACGCGGCTTTCAGAGAGTTGGTCAATAACTGATCAATTCGCGCTTTTGACTCGATGAATTGCCCGTAGGGCCTGATATTTCGCAGTCTTCAGGGCTTTTCCACAGCAGACATAAAGTTACCCCCGATCTCTGTTGGTGCTTCTGTGGATAAGGTGTTTGCCATCCGCTGAAGGCCATGAATGGCGTGGCTTGTAGGCTGATGATCAAAAAGCGATCAATGTGTTTTCAAAACCGCACTTCTGGATAAGTCACGGTTTTTCTTTGCAAATCAGTGGGATATTTTTCGAGTCATCCACAGTTGTCCCCATTTGCTGTGGGTGGGTGTGTGGATAACTTGTTTGCGGAAGGCTGGGGGGCTTGGTGGGTATGGGGTGGGGGGTGGTTGATCAGAAATTGTGCAATCTGGGTTTAGGGTTGTGGTGTTTGTGAGGACGCCTTCGCGGGCAAGCCTTGCTCCTACAAGGGGCCGCATTCCAATTGTAGGAGCAAGGCTTGCCCGCGGAGCTTTTGCTTTTTCCTTGGACAGGCACACCA
>NZ_JASCPK010000155.1:0-13993 GCF_029959385.1 Pseudomonas sp. PS01303 | reverse complement strand
GCTCGCGATGGCTTACTGACATTCAACAGAGTAGTTGACTGTCAGATGGCTATCGCGAGCAGGCTCACTCCTACAGGGTTTTGCGGTGTTCTGGTGATCCGGATCAAACCAGGATAGAAGTGCCAGTCATCTCCGCAGGTTTTTCCAGACCCAGCAGCTTCAGCATGGTTGGCGCTACGTCCGCCAGCACGCCGCCTTCACGCACTTTCAGATCACGCTTGCCGACATAAATGAACGGCACCGGCTCGGTGGTGTGCGCGGTGTGCGCCTGGTGGGTTTCTTCATCGGCCATTTTTTCAACGTTGCCGTGGTCAGCCGTGATCAGTGCTTCACCGCCAACCTTTTCCAGTGCTTCAACGATTCGACCGACGCAAGTGTCGAGGCATTCAACCGCTTTCACCGCCGCGTCGAACACACCGCTGTGGCCGACCATGTCGCCGTTGGCGTAGTTGACCACGATCACATCGAAACGCTGGTTTTCGATGGCTTCAACGATGCGGTCGGTGACCTCCGGCGCGCTCATTTCCGGCTGCAAGTCGTAAGTGGCGACTTTCGGCGACGGGATCAGAATGCGCTCTTCACCCGGGAACGGCTCTTCACGACCGCCGGAGAAGAAGAAGGTCACGTGCGCGTATTTCTCGGTTTCAGCGATGCGCAGCTGGGTTTTGCCGTTCTTCGACAGATAATCGCCGAGCACGTTTTCCAGGCTGCCCGCGGCGAATGCCGACGGTGCCGGGATGCTTGCCGCGTATTGGGTCAGCATGACGAACCCGGCCAGTTTTGGCTGGCGCGCGCGCTCGAAATCCTTGAAATCGTCTTCGACGAAGACGCGGGTCAGCTCGCGGGCGCGGTCGGCGCGGAAGTTCATGAACACCACGGCGTCGCCGTCTTCAACTTTCACCGGCTCACCGATGGTCGTGGCTTTGACGAATTCGTCGCTCTCGCCGCGAGCGTAAGCCGCGTCGAGGCCTTCCTGCGCGGTGGCGGCGTTGAATTCGCTGTTGCCGTCGACGATCAGGTTGTAGGCCTGAGCGACGCGATCCCAGCGGTTGTCACGATCCATTGCGAAGTAACGGCCGATAATGCTGGCGATGCGGCCCTTGCCCAGTGCCTGGAAGGTTGCATCGAGCAATTCGATCGACGACGCAGCGCTTTTCGGCGGCGTATCGCGGCCATCAAGGAAAGCGTGCAGGTAGATTTTTTCAGCGCCGCGCTTGAAGGCCAGTTCGGCCATGGCGATCAGGTGATCCTGGTGGCTGTGCACGCCGCCATCGGAGAGCAGACCCATGAAATGCACAGCTTTACCGACGGCCACGGCTTTATCCACAGCGGCGCAGATGGTCGGGTTCTCGAAGAATTCGCCGTCGCGGATCGACTTGGTCACGCGGGTGAAGTCCTGATACACCACGCGGCCGGCGCCGAGGTTCATGTGGCCGACTTCGGAGTTGCCCATCTGGCCGTCCGGCAGACCGACGTCCATGCCGCTGCCCGAGATCAAGCCGTTTGGCACGGTGGCCCACAGGCGATCAAGGACGGGCTTCTTCGCCGCAAAAACGGCGTTGGATTCGGGGCTTTCGCTGTGACCGAAGCCGTCGAGAATCATCAGGACCAAAGGTTTAGGCGTGGTAGTCATGGAATCCACTCGTGGCTAATAAAGAAGAGGGCGATGGAAAAGGGAGTTGGAGTTTAAAGCTAAGTTCCGACCGCGTCACCGCCGGACGGGGTTTGGCCGACCATAGTGGCTGTGTATACTGGCCGACATTTTAACGCCCTGGAACCTCCTTCGATGGTTGCTCACCTGATTGAATTTGCCACTAACCACTACATTCTTGTCGGTATCTTCGTCGTACTGCTGGCTCTGCTGCTGGCGCACACGATGCAGGGCGGCGGTAAAAGCCTGAGCACCGGCGAACTGACTGCGCTGGTCAATAAAGACGCAGGCGTGGTGGTGGACATCCGTCCGGCCAAGGATTTCGCTGCCGGCCACATCGTTGGCGCGATCAACATTCCCCAGGACAAACTGGCTGCGCGCACCGCCGAGCTGGAAAAGCACAAGGCCAAGACCATCATTCTGGTCGACGCCCTGGGCCAGACCGCCGGCACCCACGCCCGCGAACTGATGAAATCCGGCTTCACCGCCGCCAAGCTGTCCGGCGGGATCTCCAGCTGGAAAGGCGACAACCTGCCGCTGGTGAAATAAATGAGCGAAGTCATCGTCTACTCCAGCGACTACTGCCCTTATTGCTCCCGAGCCAAGTATCTGCTCGAGAACAAAGGCGTGGCCTTCAAAGAGATCAAGGTCGATGGCAAGCCGCAGGTGCGCGCTGAAATGGCCCAGAAAGCGGGGCGCACGTCCGTTCCGCAGATATGGATCGGCAGCAAGCACATCGGCGGTTGTGATGATTTATTTGCCCTGGAGCGCGCCGGCAAACTCGACGCGCTGCTCAAGGCCTGAACGGCTGCACCCACGTACAGCACTCCCTAAAAGACCCAAGATCAGAAAGGATCTGAGATGACTGACCAACAGAACACTGCAGCCAGCGAAGAAGAAACCGCACCGCAATTCTCCTTGCAGCGCATCTATGTACGCGACCTGTCCTTCGAAGCCCCGAAAAGCCCGGCGATCTTCCGCCAGCAGTGGGATCCGGCGGTCGGTCTGGATCTGAACACTCGTCAGAAAGCGCTGGAAGGTGATTTCTACGAAGTCGTGCTGACCCTGTCCGTCACCGTGAAAAACGGTGAAGAAGTTGCTTTCATCGCTGAAGTGCAACAGGCCGGTATCTTCCTGATCAAGAACCTCGACGCGGCTTCGATGAGCCACACCCTGGGTGCGTTCTGCCCGAACATCCTGTTCCCGTACGCCCGCGAAACCCTGGACAGCCTGGTCACCCGTGGTTCGTTCCCGGCCCTGATGCTGGCTCCGGTGAACTTCGACGCCCTGTACGCGCAAGAGCTGCAGCGCATGCAGGAAAGCGGCGAGACGCCAACCGTTCAGTAAACGGTCTGGGCTACAAAGAAAAAAAGCGCCGTAACAGGCGCTTTTTTCTTGGCTGATCGTTCCTACGCTCCGCGTGGGAATGCCTCTGGGGACGCTCCGCGTCCAGTGACGCGGAGCGTCACGGCTGCATTCCCACGCAGAGCGTGGGAACGATCAGGTGTAGTGTTATTTAAAGTCGTTCTGGCGCCAGGCTTCGTACACGGCGACCGCCACGGTGTTGGACAGGTTCAGGCTACGGCAGCCTTCACGCATCGGCAGACGCAGGCGCTGATCCGGCGCAAGGGCGTCGAGCACTTCCGGCGGCAAGCCACGACTTTCCGGGCCGAAGATGAACGCATCACCCGGGACAAACGCGGCATCATGAAACGGCCGCGAGCCCTTGGTGGTGAACGCATACACCCGAGGGTTGCCGATGCTTTCCAGGCAACTGGCGAGGTCGGCGTGGCGTTGCAGCGTGGCATATTCGTGGTAGTCGAGACCGGCACGGCGCAAGCGCTTGTCGTCCATCTCGAAGCCCAGCGGTTCGATCAAATGCAGGTGGCAGCCGCTGTTGGCGCACAGCCTGATAACGTTGCCGGTGTTCGGCGGAATTTCTGGTTGAAAAAGGATGACGTGAAACATGCACGGCTCCGAAGGTAAAGATGACGCGCATTCTACGCCGCAAGCAGACCGGCGTTCGAAACTATTCCCGCGAGTGATCGGTTCGCTGGCGATTGTCGGCATGATGATCGGCTTGATGATTGGCCGTCTGACCACGCCGGATCCCAGTGTGCTGCAGCAAGTCGAAGTGACTGACGGCGGTTTGGTGGTGTGGTTCAACAACGAGCCGAAGCTGCACGGTGAGATCATCGATGGCACCGTGGCGCTGCTGTTTCAGGCCGAGGGCCGGGCGCAGAAAGGTCAGCTCAAGCTCAACGGCAAAGACGTGAACTGGCGCACGCGAGCGAGTGACGGAGGGTTGTTGCTGACGGTGCTGGCGGCGCGGCCGCTGCAAGGAGACTGGGCCGGCAGCAAGGTCGATGACCGCTGGCGGCTGGAGATCCATCTCCGCGAGTAATAAAAGCGGGAATCCCTGACCTGCCTGTATCAGGGTTCCCAAAACGGGGTGGACTTCGCGTGACGCGTCGGTCCGGTGTAAAGAGGGAACCCCCGGCCTGCCTGTACCAAGGATCCCAAAAGGGTGGGCGCATCGCGTGGCGATCTGCGCCCGGTGTAAAGAGGGGAATCCCCGGCCTGCCTGTACCAAGGTCCCCGAAACGGGTGGTGAAACGAATCACCTGTAAGAGGTATTGCAGGGCGCGTGCCAGGTTTTAATTTGTTGAAACAAAAAAGCTGAGCAGAAACGCGAAAGCCCCGGGATTCGGGGCTTTCGTGTTTTTTGAAGTCTGCGCTTTTAAGGTTTTGAGGTGGTCTTTCGGAAGACTGGCAGTGCCCGATCAAGGGTCATCGTGCATCCATGCGGTGCACAGTGGCCTCAAAAGCATCGCGAGCAGGCTCACTCCTACAGGGGAGCGCATTCCAACTGTAGGAGTGAGCCTGCTCGCGATTGGTCTGACGTTCAGCGAAGAACTTGGGGTTTAACCCTCATCCCCCTCATCCTCATCCGCCCCATCAACCTTCATCCCCAATTCCTTGATCTTGCGCGTCAGGGTGTTACGCCCCCAACCCAGCAACACCGCCGCATCACGCCGACGTCCGGCCGTGTGCTTCAGCGCCGTCTCGATCATGATTCGCTCAAACGCCGGCACCGCGCTGTCGAGCAAACTCGACTGGCCGCGCGCCAAGGCTTGGTCGGCCCACTGGCGCAGCGCCTGCTCCCAATTGGTCACTGGCGCCGAATCCTGCGGCAGGTTCAGCAGTTCCGGCGGCAGGTCGCTGATGTGCACTTCGCGCCCGGACGCCATCACCGTGATCCAGCGGCAGGTGTTCTCCAGCTGACGCACGTTGCCGCCCCACGGCAGGTTTTTCAGGTATTCCTCGGTCTCGCTTTTCAGCAGCTTCGGCTCGACCGCCAGTTCTTGCGCGGCGCGGCTGAGGAAGTGTTTGGCCAGGGTCGGAATGTCTTCACGACGATCCGACAGGCGCGGGATGTGGATGCGGATCACGTTGAGGCGATGGAACAAGTCTTCACGGAATTTGCCAGCGTGCACCAGGGTTTCCAGATTCTGGTGGGTCGCGGCGATGATGCGCACATCGACCTTGACCGGCACATGCCCGCCAACGCGATAGAACTCGCCATCGGCCAGAACCCGCAGCAAACGGGTTTGCGTATCCGCCGGCATGTCGCCGATTTCATCGAGGAACAGCGTGCCGCCGTCAGCCTGTTCAAAGCGGCCGCGACGCAAATTCGCCGCGCCGGTGAAGGCGCCTTTCTCATGGCCGAACAGCTCGGACTCCATCAGATCCTTGGGGATCGCCGCCATGTTCAGCGCGATAAACGGCGAAGCCGCGCGCGGGCTGTGGCGGTGCAGGGCGTGGGCGACCAGTTCTTTGCCGGTGCCGGATTCGCCGTTGATCAGCACGGTGATGTTGGAGTGGCTCAAGCGCCCGATGGCGCGAAACACTTCCTGCATCGCCGGCGCTTCGCCAATGATTTCCGGGGTGCGGGTCAGTGCTGGTACGACTTCCAGGCCTTGCTGCTCTTGCGCGTGTTGGTTGGCGCGCTTGACCAGCGACACCGCTTCATCAACGTCGAACGGCTTCGGCAGGTACTCGAACGCGCCGCCCTGATACGAGGCGACAGCGCTGTCCAGATCGGAGTGAGCGGTCATGATGATGACCGGCAACCGTGGGTGCTGCTCGCGAATCCGCGCCAACAGATCCAGACCGCTGGCACCCGGCATACGGATGTCGGAAATGATCACGTCAGGCTGCTGACGGGCCAGCCGACTCATCACGCCATCGGCGCTGTCGAAGCTCTGGGTGGTCATGCCTTCCTGCTGCAAGGCCTTTTCCAGAACCCAACGGATAGAACGGTCGTCATCGACGATCCACACGGTTTCACTACGGCTCATGTCGATGTGGCTCCTTGTTCCAGTGGCAGAAAGATCGAGAAGGTGGTGTGGCCTGGATGGCTGTCACACTCGATCAGGCCCTGGTGCTGGCTGATGATGTTCTGGGTAATGGCCAGGCCGAGTCCGGTACCGTCCGGGCGTCCGCTGACCATGGGAAAGAAAATGGTTTCTTGAAGTTCCGCGGGGATCCCCGGGCCGTTGTCGATGATCTCGATCTTGGTCACCAGACGATGGCGGACGTGGCCGATGGTGAACTGGCGCATGGCGCGGGTGCGCAGGCTGATGCGGCCCAGACGCAGCTCGTTCTGGCTGCTGATCGCCTGCATCGCGTTGCGCACGATGTTCAATACCGCCTGAATCATTTGTTCGCGGTCGATCAGCACGTCGGGAATGCTTGGGTCGTAATCGCGCACCAAGGTGATGCAGCCCTGACTTTCCGCTTCGACCAGATGGCAGACGCGTTCCAGCACTTCGTGAATGTTGCACATCGCCAGCGACGGCAACTTGTTCGAACCGAGCATGCGGTCGACCAGATTGCGCAGGCGATCGGCCTCTTCAATGATCACGTTGGTGTAATCGCGCAGGCTTTCTTCCGGCAGTTCGCGGGCGAGCAACTGCGCAGCGCCACGGATGCCGCCCAGCGGATTCTTGATTTCGTGTGCGAGGCCGCGCACCAGCATTTTGCTGGTTTCCTGTTTGGAAATTTGCGCCTCTTCCTTGGTGATCCGCAGCAAGCGATCACGCGGATGCACTTCCAGCAGGAGCATGGTCGCGCCGTTACTGAGGATCGGCGTAACCGCATAATCCACGGTCAAGGTCTGGCCGGTGAGGGCAGTGAGCATCGCTTCGCGCTTGGTAAACGGGTGCGCCTGCTCTACCGCTTGGCGCAACGAATTCAGCGCTTCGGTGGATTCAGTGAACAGCTCGCTGATGAATTGCCCATGGCTACGCTGCCCGCTGATGGCGAGCAGCATCTCCGCCGCCGGGTTCATGTACTCAAGGCGCAATTCGGCGTCGAGCAGGATGGTGGCGGTGGTCAGGTTGTCGAGCAGCAAACGGTGGATTGCGTCGCTAATGGTCATCGGAGCCTCTTTTGGGGGCGGAGCGTGCGCAACAAGCAAGCGTCGGTATCGGCAAAATGCAAAAAACAAACCAAGGCTCTGAAAAGAAGCGCTTAACCCCTGAAACAGGCGTTTGACGCTCGTTTACGTGGCACTGGGCCAGCTCTCGCGGGTAGTTTCGAACCAAAATGGGTTGGAATGTGAGTACGGTGCAGGCTATTGCACCAATATAGTGCGCAAAGCTGAACGGCGTTAGAAGAAACGCAGGAAGGGGTTTTTCGGCTCGGGCGGTTTGTCTTTCAAAGGGCATTCCGGGCGTACGCCGTAGTCGTCGGCGACGCAGGGTTTGACCTGGCGCTTCTGCGCGAGGGAAATGCGCAACATGTGGAACGGCTGGTTGGCGGTGCGTTCGACGGTGCGGCCCTCCAAGTCGAGGATTTCAACTGAGAGATTGTGGCTGCCGCGATCAATGTTGTTCAGCGGGAACACAGGGCTCAGGCCGGGTTCGCCGGTGGCCTGGCCGTCCAGTAATAGACGATAGCGGTGACCGCGTTGCAGGCCGGGTTCGCTGGTGACGCTGACGATGATTTCGCCGGCGCTGCTGCGAATCGTGGCATCGGGTTCGGGCACCAGAATGCGCAGCATGTCGTAGTGGAAGGGTGGTTGTTCCGGGGATTTTTTTGCGGTGGTGATCGGTGCGGCAGCGGTTGGATTGGCGGACATGCGATTGCTGGTCGCGATCGGTACGCGCTTGGCGTTGCTGCGCGGTTGATCGGTGTAGACGCGGTTACCTTGCGAATCAATGTAAGTGAACACCTCGGCTGAGGCCTGCAGTGTCACCAGCGCCATCGCGACGATCAGCCATGCGCGGATCATGGCGTGTGCACCCGCTGTACGCTGAGGGCGACTGGCGGGCTCTGTTGAATGATCGTCTGACCGTCGATGACCTGCACGGCGAGGCGATGTTCGCCGCGATCGACGTTGACCAATTGCAGGATCGGCACATTGCTTGGCTGACCGTAGGGTTCGTCATCGAGTACAAGCCTCAGTTGATGCGGCGGTTGCAGACGCGGCTTGATCAGCACGTTGACGGTGAAGGTGCCGTTGTTCGCGCGCAGGGCTTCTTCGGTGGGCAGCCCGGCGAGTTCGAGGATGTCGTAGGCGTTGCGTTGAAGTTCACGGTTGTCGCTGACGGGCGCAGGGGGTGCGCTCGGCGCTTGCGGCTCGACGCGATTGAGCGGCGGCAACTCCACGGGCTGCGCCTGTACGCCGTCCGGCGAGTGATCGCTGTAGACGGTGTTGCCGTTGGCATCGGTGTACTTGTAGATCTGCGCGGCGGCGGGCAGGGCGATCAACAATAGAATATAGAGAAAGGTGCGACCCATGAAATCGACCGGGATTGAAAGCGATGGGGTGCAGCATAGGTCAGGGTGGGCGAGAGGCCCAAGCTGTTAACAATTGGAATTGAAAAGCAAAGTCAAAAGATCGCAGCCTTCGGCAGCTCCTACAGGGATCGATGTAAGAGCTGCCGAAGGCTGCGATCTTTTGATCTGCAATAAAAAAGGCCTCCCGAAGGAGGCCTCTTTTTGTCACGCCGAGAAACGCGGCGCTACCGGATCAGCAGCTGTAGTACAGCTCATATTCCAGTGGGTGTACAAAGGTGCGAACCTTGATTTCTTCTTCCGATTTCAGCGCGATGTAAGCGTCGATGAAGTCGTCGGAGAATACGCCGCCCTTGGTCAGGAACGCGCGGCCCTTGTCCAGCTCTTCCAGGGCTTCTTTCAGGCTGCCGCAAACTTGTGGGATCTCTTTCGCCTCTTCAGGCGGCAGGTCGTACAGGTTTTTGTCAGCAGCGTCGCCAGGGTGGATCTTGTTCTGGATACCGTCCAGACCGGCCATCAGCAGTGCTGCGAAGGCCAGGTACGGGTTGGCAGCCGGATCCGGGAAGCGGGCTTCGATACGGCGGGCTTTCGGGCTCGACACGTAAGGAATACGGATCGAAGCGGAACGGTTGCGAGCCGAGTAGGCCAGCATGACCGGAGCTTCGAAGCCTGGTACCAGACGCTTGTACGAGTTGGTCGCCGGGTTGGTGAAGCCGTTCAGGGCCTTACCGTGTTTGATGATGCCGCCGATGAAGTACAGAGCGGTGTCGGACAGGCCGGCATAGCCTTCACCTGCGAAGGTGTTCTTGCCGTCTTTCCAGATCGACATGTGTACGTGCATGCCCGAACCGTTGTCGCCGTACAGTGGCTTCGGCATGAAGGTCGCGGTGCGGCCGTAAGCGTCAGCAACGTTGTGTACAACGTACTTCAGGGTTTGGGTTTCGTCGGCTTTCTTCACCAGGGTGTTGAACTTGACGCCGATTTCGTTCTGGCCGGCAGTCGCCACTTCGTGGTGGTGAACTTCAACGGTCAGGCCCATTTCTTCCAGTGCGTTGCACATGGAGGTACGGATTTCGTGGTCGTGGTCGAACGGTGGAACCGGGAAGTAGCCGCCTTTGACGCCTGGACGGTGACCCTTGTTGCCGCCTTCGATGTCCTGGTCGGACATCCACGAACCTTGCTCGGAGTAGATCTTGAACATCGAGCCGGAGATGTCCGACTTGAATTTCACCGAGTCAAAAATGAAGAATTCTGGCTCTGGACCGGCGAATACGGTGTCACCGATACCGGTGGCTTTCAGGTGTTCTTCGGCGCGCTTGGCGATCGCACGTGGGTCGCGGTCGTAGCCTTGCATGCTCGAAGGTTCGATGATGTCGCACACCAGGATCAGGGTGGCGTCTTCGGTGAACGGGTCGAGAACGGCAGTTTCGTCAACCGGCATCAGGATCATGTCGGAGGCTTCGATGCCTTTCCAGCCAGCGATGGAGGAGCCGTCGAACATTTTGCCGACTTCGAAGAAGTCGTCGTCCAAAGCATCGCGAGCCGGCATGGTCACGTGGTGCTGAGTACCTTTGGTGTCCGTGAAGCGCAGATCAATCCACTTGACGTCATGATCTTTGATGAGTTGAACCGTCTTCGACATATGTCCTCCGGGTGGCTTCGGGCTTGGTAGTGGATGCCCTTAAATGTGGGTGATGCCGGCGTGAATACTCTGCCAAGGCAACCTGCCTCACAAGGGAGCAAATTGCATGCCAGTGCCCCAGCATGGGTTTTTTGCCCCAAATTCACGCTTATTAAGGTGCAAAGCGTCTTAATGCTGCAAATCTCGCCCCCTAATGTAGCGTCCTTAATCGAAAATGACCCGTTTTGGTGCAGACAAAACCTTCTGCACATTAACTGGTTAAACCTTGAGCAATTTCCGCTATAATCCGCGCCCCCCTTTTTCGGCTGGCCGTTCGCGCGCTGTTTTCATGAAACTAATCGTAAAAGTCTTCCCCGAGATCACCATCAAAAGCCGACCTGTCCGGACGAAATTCATCCGCCAGTTGGCCAAGAACATCCGCACCGTGCTCCGCGACCTGGACCCGGCCGTGGTGGTGAACGGTGTGTGGGACAATCTCGAGCTGGAAACCCGCATTACCGACGCCAAAGCCTTGAAAGAGATGGGTGAGCGCCTGACCTGCATGCCGGGCATCGCGCACTTTCTGCAGATCGACGAGTACCCGCTGGGCGACTTCGACGACATCACCGAGAAGTGCAAAGAGCACTACGGCGATGCGCTGGCCGGGAAGATCTTTTCGGTGCGTTGCAAGCGTGCCGGCAAGCACGCGTTCAGCTCGATGGACGTGGAAAAATACGTCGGCAGCAAGCTGCGTCGTGAGTGCGGTGCTGCCGGTATCGACCTGAAATCGCCGGAAATCGAAGTCCGTATCGAAGTTCGCGACAAACGGTTGTTTGTGATTCACAGCCAGCACAACGGCATCGGCGGTTACCCGCTCGGCGCCCTTGAGCAGACACTGGTATTGATGTCCGGCGGCTTTGACTCGACCGTTGCGGCCTACCAGATCATTCGTCGCGGCCTGATGACCCACTTCTGTTTCTTCAATCTGGGCGGTCGTGCCCATGAATTGGGCGTTATGGAAGTCGCGCATTTCATCTGGAAGAAGTACGGCAGCTCGCAACGCGTGCTATTTGTCAGTGTTCCGTTCGAAGAAGTTCTCGGCGAAATTCTCGGCAAAGTCGATAACAGTCATATGGGCGTCGTATTGAAGCGTATGATGTTGCGCGCGGCGTCCAACATCGCTGACCGCCTGCAGATCGAAGCACTGGTCACCGGCGAAGCGATCTCCCAGGTGTCGAGCCAGACGTTGCCGAACCTGTCGGTGATCGACTGCGTGACCGACAAGCTTGTCCTGCGCCCGCTGATCGTGGCGCACAAGCAGGACATCATCGACACGGCCAATGAAATCGGCACCGCCGATTTCGCCCGGCACATGCCGGAATACTGCGGGGTCATTTCGGTCAACCCGAAGACCGCCGCCAAACGCGGTCGCGTTGAGCACGAAGAGAAAGAATTCGACATGGCGGTGCTCGAGCGTGCGCTCGAAAACGCCAAACTGGTGCCGATCGATCGCGTGATCGACGAATTGGGCCAGGACGTACAGATTGAAGAAGTCAGCGAAGCACTGGCCGGCCAGATCGTGATCGACATCCGTCACCCGGATGCCGCCGAGGATGAGCCGCTGGAACTCGCTGGCGTAGAAGTACAGACGATGCCGTTCTACGCAGTGAACGCTCGTTTCAAGGAGCTGGATCCGACTCGCCAGTACCTGCTGTATTGCGACAAAGGCGTGATGAGTCGCCTGCATGCTCACCATTTGCTCAGTGAGGGGCATGCCAATGTGCGCGTTTATCGACCGAGCTAAGTGCCCGGGGCTGTTTGCCTGTGGCCTGCGTCACCGGCCCCCCGACACCGCCGTCAAGCTGTAACGGCCATGCCGGACACTACTGCTAATCGCTGCCAAGACTTGTCAGCAAACCGAATCCTCTGATCGAGATACACAAGTGATCGAAAATCTACGTAACATCGCCATCATTGCCCACGTTGACCATGGTAAAACCACCCTGGTAGACAAACTCCTGCGTCAATCCGGCACTCTGGAGCGCAACGAGCTCAACGACGAGCGCGTGATGGACTCCAACGACCAGGAAAAAGAGCGCGGTATTACCATTCTGGCGAAAAACACCGCCATCAACTGGAACGGCTACCACATCAACATCGTGGACACCCCGGGCCACGCCGACTTCGGCGGCGAAGTTGAACGCGTAATGTCGATGGTTGACTCCGTTCTGCTGCTGGTTGACGCTCAAGACGGCCCTATGCCGCAAACCCGTTTCGTGACCAAGAAGGCTTTCGAAGCCGGCCTGCGTCCAATCGTGGTCATCAACAAGGTTGACCGTCCAGGCGCGCGTCCGGACTGGGTTCTGGATCAGATCTTCGACCTGTTCGACAACCTCGGTGCTTCCGAAGAACAATTGGACTTCCAGGTTGTTTACGCCTCGGCCCTGAACGGCATTGCCGGTCTGGATCACACCGACATGGCTGAAGACATGACCCCGCTGTACCAAGCGGTTGTCGATCACGTTCCGGCCCCTAAAGTCGACCGTGAAGGCGCGTTCCAGATGCAGATCTCCGCACTGGACTACAACAGCTTCCTGGGTGTTATCGGCGTTGGCCGTATCGCTCGTGGTCGCGTCAAGCCGAACACCCCGGTTGTGGCTATCGGTGCCGACGGCAAGCGTCGCAACGGTCGTATCCTGAAGCTGATGGGTCACCACGGTCTGCACCGTATCGACGTTGAAGAAGCTGCAGCAGGCGACATCGTTTGCATCAGCGGTATGGAATCGCTGTTCATCTCCGACACCCTGTGCGACCCGCTGACCGTTGAGGCGATGAAGCCTCTGACCGTTGACGAGCCAACCGTTTCCATGACCTTCCAGGTAAACGACTCGCCATTCTGCGGTAAAGAAGGCAAGTTCGTGACCTCCCGTAACATCAAGGATCGTCTGGACAAAGAGCTGCTGTACAACGTTGCACTGCGCGTTGAAGAAGGCGACTCGGCTGACAAGTTCAAGGTTTCCGGCCGTGGTGAGCTGCACCTCTCGGTACTGATCGAAACCATGCGTCGCGAAGGCTTCGAGCTGGCCCTGGGCCGTCCGGAAGTAATCATTCGTGAAGTGAACGGCGTTAAACAAGAACCGTTCGAAAACGTGACCATCGACATCCCTGAAGATTCGCAGGGCAAGGTCATGGAAGAGATGGGTCTGCGTAAAGGCGACCTGACCAACATGGTTCCGGATGGTAAGGGCCGTGTTCGTCTGGAATACAACATCCCTGCTCGCGGTCTGATCGGTTTCCGTAACCAGTTCCTGACCCTGACCAACGGTGCTGGCATCCTGACCTCGATCTTCGATCGTTACGACACCGTCAAGTCGGGCCACATGTCCGGCCGTCAGAACGGCGTTCTGGTTTCGGTTGAAACCGGTAAGGCACTGACCTACTCGCTGGAAACCCTGCAGGCTCGTGGCAAGCTGTTCGTAGAACACGGTCAAGAGATCTACAACGGTCAAATCGTTGGTCAGAACAGCCGCGACAACGACCTGGGCGTTAACCCTACCAAGGGCAAGAAGCTCGACAACATGCGTGCTTCGGGTAAAGACGAAACCATCGCTCTGGTTCCACCAGTGAAGTTCACTCTGGAACAGGCTCTGGAATACATCCAGGAAGACGAGCTGTGCGAAGTAACTCCTAAGTCCATCCGTCTTCGCAAGAAGATCCTGGACGAAAGCGAGCGTACCCGCGCTGCCAAGAAAGCCAAAAACTGAGTCATTAGTTCAGGCTGAATGAAAACGCCCCCGGTCGCGAGACCGGGGGCGTTTTTGTTTGTCCGGGATTTGTGTGGTGTTTGTACTGGCCCCTTCGCGAGCAAGCTTTGCTCCTACGCGGCACGATTCGCCTTTGTAGGAGCAAAGCTTGCT
>NZ_JASCPK010000154.1:0-14026 GCF_029959385.1 Pseudomonas sp. PS01303 | reverse complement strand
GCGGTGTGTCATATAAAGATGATGTCGACTGATGCACCGCATTCGCGAGCAGGCTCGCTCCCACAGGGGATATGCGTGGAATCAGGCAGCGCGCTCATCGCCCGGGCTACGCTCGAAGTAGCGCTTATATTCGCGACTGAACTGCGACGTACTCTGATACCCGACCCGATGCGCCACTTGCGCCACGCCCAAGCCCTCCGCCACCAGCAACGTCTGCGCCTTCAACAAGCGTAAACGCTTCAGATACTGCACCGGCGACAGCAACGTGCTGCGTTTGAAATGCTCATGAAACGTCGACACGCTCATGTTCGCGCAACCGGCCAATGTCTCGACATTCAACGGCTCGGTGTAATGCGCATGCAGATGACTGATCGACGCCGCCACCCGGGCAAACTGCCCCTGCTGCTCGACCAACGCGCGCAACACATCCGCCTGCGGCCCGCGCAACGCGACGAACAATAACTCACGCACTCGCGCCGGCCCGAGAATCTGGCACTCCAGCGGATCGTGCAGGCAACTCAACAGGCGCTCGACGCAGCCACGCATGTCATCGTCGAGCACCACCGAGGTCATCGACTCCGGTGTCTGCGCCGGAATATGCCGCCCCGGGGCCAGCCCCATGGCCAACACCAGTTCACCGAGCAACACCCGATCAATCGCCACGCTCACGCCGAGCAACGGCGCATTCGGCAAGGCAAACGTCTCGCACTCGAACGGCACCGGCAGCGCCTGAATCAGATAATGTCCGGCGCCATATTCCATCGTCCGCGGCCCCAAGAACGCCAGTTTGCTGCCCTGGGCGATGATCATCAGGCTCGGCTCATAAATGTGCGGGCCTCGGGCGACGTCGCAACTGGCGCGCAACACTTGCACACCGGGCAACCCGGTCGGGGAATAACCATCGCGCAGCGCCAGCGGTTCGATCAACGAAACCAGCCGGGCATTGGCATCAAGATGACGGGTTAATTGCATCAAAACTCTTCACTGAAAATAGGGCGGAAAAAGGCGATGAAAGCATGATGGCAGATCCTTTTACCGCTGCGGCCAATCAAACCCGCATGCCGGAGGATTAGGCATGAGACCCGGAGGAATCGTCATGGCCGGACTGTCAGTCGACGCCCAGAATGCGCCGCCTCACTTGTTCATGCTTTTGCGAGGTTTCACATGTACACCGCCATCGGCTATGCCGCCCAATCGGCCACCACGCCCCTCGCCCCGATGAAATTCGAACGTCGCAGCCCACGCGCCGACGACGTCGCGATCGAGATCCTCTACTGCGGCGTCTGCCACTCCGACATCCACCAGGCTCGCAATGAATGGGGCATCGCTGTTTACCCGTTGATGCCCGGCCACGAGATCGTCGGAAAAGTCACCGCGATCGGTGCGAATGTCACCCAACACAAAGTAGGCGATCTGGTCGGGGTTGGCTGCATGGTCGACTCTTGCCGCACCTGCGAAGCCTGCCAGTCGAACCTTGAGCAATACTGCCTCGAAGGCCCGACCATGACCTACGCCACCCCGGATCGAGTTGATGGCAGCAATACCATGGGCGGTTATTCGGACAGCATCGTCGTCAGCGAACACTTCGTCGTGCGCATTCCGGAAAGACTGGCACTGGCCAGCGCCGCGCCGATTCTTTGCGCCGGCATCACCACCTACTCACCACTCAAGCACTACGGCGTCAAGGCTGGCGACAAGGTCGGGATTCTCGGCATGGGCGGTTTGGGCCACATGGGTATCAAGTTCGCCAAGGCCATGGGCGCTGAAGTGACGCTGTTCACCCGCTCGGCGAGCAAGGCTGAAGAAGGTCGTCGTCAGGGTGCCGATCATGTGATCGTTTCCACCGACGCCGAGCAGATGAAAGCGGCTGCCGGTTACTTCGACTTCTTGCTCGACACCATTCCGGTGCAGCACGATCTCAACCCGTACCTCGACACCCTGCGTTTCGACGGCGTGCACATTCTGGTTGGCCTGATCGAACCGATCGATCCGCCCGTGCATGCCGCCAAACTGGTGTTGGGTCGCCGCATCCTGGCCGGTTCGTTGATCGGTGGCGTCGCCGAAACCCAGGAAGTGCTGGATTTCTGCGCCGAGCACAACATCACCTGCGACATTGAAATGCTCGACATTCGCCAGATCAACGAAGCTTATGCGCGCATGATCGCCGGCGACGTGAAGTACCGTTTCGTCATCGACATGGCGACGCTCAAGGTTTAAACCCGCTTAAACCTTCAAGCCAAGCTCCGCCGAGAGCCGGGCTGTGACTCCTTTGATCAGGGGAATCAGCTCGGCCATTTTTTCCAGCGGCATGTACGGCACGGTGCTGGCGATACTGATCGCCGCAACAATGCCCTTGCTCGCATCGCGAATCGGCGCCGCCACGCAGCGGATCGACGGTTCGTTGTCTTCCAGATCGAAGGCGTAGCCACCGGCGACGTACTCGGTCATGCGCTGCTCAAGCTGTTCCCACGACTGCTGGGGATGCTGCGGCCAGAACTGACTTTTCCCACCCGCCGGCAGGCTGATGTCGTACAGCCGCTGCCAATCTTTCGGCGAATCATCGAGCATCAACGCCTTGCCAATCCCGGTGCGCGCCAGCGGCATGCGATGGCCGACCCGCGAACGCATTTCCGGGCCATTGCGCCCCGGGTTCTTCAGCAGATACAGCACTTCATCACCTTCACGAATGCCCAAATGCACGGTGTCGCCGGTCAGCGCCGACAACTCGTCCAGATACGGCCCGGCCAGGCTCACCAGCGGCAGTTCTTCGCGCGCCTGAAAACCCAGTTCGATCAGCTTCGGCCCGAGCAGATAACCGACTTGCGGCACCACGCGCAGGTAGCGTTCATCGACCAGGCAACTGGCCAGACGATGGGTGGTGCTGCGTGTGGTGCCGATCAGTCGGGCAATTTCCTTGAGATCGCGGGCGCCACTGGCCACCGCTTGCACCACACCGAGGCCGCGCAACAGCGTCTGGGTGCCAGTGGGCGCGGCGTCCTTGGTTTTTTCCGGAGCGTCTTCCTGCATATCCAGCCTTTACCGTTGAGCGAGGGAACGGGCGGCATTATGGTCGCCCGACGCAGACCACTACAACTCGATACGCTCGACCTTGCCGACCAGCAGCACGTAGGACAAAGCACCGATCAATGCGAGCACCGCGATATACGTGATCGCCGGCGCGAACGAATCGCCGCTGGCGAGGAAGCCGATCACGATCGGCGTGGTGATCGCCGAGAGGTTGCCGATGAAGTTGAACACCCCGCCGGTTAATCCGAGCAGCCGTGCTGGCGCCAGTGTCGAAACCAGCGACCAGGTGATCGAGGCCAGTCCATTACCGAAGAACGCCAGCGCCAGAAAGGCAATCACCAGCGGCGTCGACTCAACGAAATTGGCGCCGATGATCGAGGTGGAAATCAGCAGCCCGCCAATGATCGGCAACTTGCGCGCAAAGCCGACGGTGTAGCCGCGACGGATCAAGAAGTCGGAAAAGAACCCTGAACACAACACGCCAACGAACGCGGCAAGAAACGGCAGCGACGCGAGCAGGCCGGACTTGATGAAGTCCATACCGCGATATTTCACCAGGTACGTCGGGAACCACGTCAGGAAAAACCACAGCGTCGAGTTCAGGCAAAACTGGCCGAGGTAGATGCCCCACAATTTGCGTTTGGTCAGAACGATGCCGAGATCGGTCCAACTGAATTTGGCTTTGACCTTGGCCGATTCTTTCTGAATATCAACCAGGCCACCGCCCTCGCGGATCAGGTCGATTTCGGCTTCGTTGGCGCCTTTGAAATCCCGTGGCTCGCGATACACCGCGTACCAGATCGCCGCCCAAATAATGCCGACGGCGCCGGTCGCGACGAAGACCATGTGCCAGCCGAATTCGTGTTGCAGCCAAGCGAGTACCGGGGTCAGAAATGCCAAGCCGACGAATTGCCCGGAGGTGTAGAAACCGATGGCCGTGGCGCGTTCACGCTCGGGAAACCAGGTTGTTACAACGCGACTGTTGATGGGATAGGCCGGTGCTTCCAGTGCACCGACGGCCATGCGCAGCACGAACAGCGCGATGAAACTGGCGGCGAAACCGAGCATCACCGTGGCAATCGACCACAACAGCAAAGCGACGCTATAGAGAATGCGCGGTGGCACGCGATCGACCAGCCAGCCGCCGGGGATCTGCATGGCCGCGTAGGTCCAGCCGAACGCGGAGAAGATCAGGCCGACGTGGATCGGGTCGATGCCCAGATCACTGGTCAGCGCCGGCGCGGCAATCGACAGGTTGCTGCGGTCGAGGTAGTTGATGACCACGGTGATAAACAGCAGCACCATGATGAAAAACCGCTTGCGGCTGGGCGCGACTAAAGACGCCTGCCCGGTGAGGGTTTGCGGTTGCATGGGGAGAGCCTCTTTTTATGTTTATTGAGGTCGGCCTGAGGCCTGATCGTTCCCACGCTCCGCGTGGGAATGCAGCCAGGGACGCTCCGCGTCCCAAAAGCGGACGCAGAGCGTCCATTGAGGCGTTCCCACGCAGAGCGTAGGAACGATCTCATCGGGTGTGTCAGGGACGACTCACCACTCGGCAAAGCTGCCATCGGCATGGCGCCAGATCGGGTTGCGCCAGCGATGCCCGACCGCCGCGCGCTCGATCACGTATTCCTCGTTGATCTCGATGCCCAACCCCGGCCCGTTCGGAATCTTCACGAAGCCTTTGTCGTAATCGAACACCCGCGGATCTTTCACGTAGTCGAGCAAATCATTGCTCTCGTTGTAATGGATGCCCAGGCTTTGCTCCTGGATAAACGCGTTGTAACAAACCGCGTCCAGTTGCAAGCACGCCGCCAGCGCAATCGGCCCCAGCGGGCAATGCAGCGCCAGCGCGACGTCGTAGGCTTCGGCCATGTTGGCGATCTTGCGGGTTTCGGTGATACCACCGGCGTGGGAAGCGTCCGGCTGGATGATGTCGACGTAACCTTCGCTCAACACCCGTTTAAAGTCCCAACGCGAGAACAAGCGCTCGCCGAGGGCAATCGGCGTGCTGGTCAACGGCGCCAGCTCTTTCAGCGCTTCGTAGTTTTCGCTGAGCACCGGCTCTTCGATAAACATCAGTTTGTACGGATCGAGTTCCTTCATCAGCACCTTGGCCATCGGCTTGTGCACGCGGCCATGGAAGTCGACGCCGATACCGACGTTCGGCCCGACCGCGTCACGCACGGCGGCAACGTTGGCCAGCGCCAAGTCGACTTTCTCGAAGGAGTCGAGGAATTGCAGCTCTTCGGTGCCGTTCATTTTCACCGCAGTGAAACCACGGCTCACCGCCTCTTTCGCCGCACGCGCGGTGTCGGCCGGACGGTCGCCGCCGATCCACGAATACACACGAATCTTGTCGCGCACCTGGCCACCGAGCAGATCACTCACCGACACGCCGAGGGCTTTGCCCTTGATGTCCCACAGCGCCTGATCGATGCCGGCCAGTGCGCTCATATGGATCGCGCCGCCACGGTAAAAACCGCCGCGATACAGCACCGTCCAGATGTCTTCGATGTTGCGCGGGTCTTTGCCGATCAGGTAATCGGACAATTCTTCGACAGCGGCGGCAACGGTGTGCGCGCGCCCTTCAACCACAGGCTCGCCCCAACCGGTCACGCCCTCGTCGGTTTCGATCTTGAGGAAGCACCAGCGCGGCGGAACGATGAAGGTGGTGAGTTTGGTGATTTTCATCTCTGCTCTCTTTTGTAAATGCAGCTCTTATTAGATGCAGCGCACGCAGCGCCAAAAAGTCTTAGCGAAGGGCCTTCCACGCGGCCACGTAGGCCTTGGCATTCACCGCCACTTGCTCCGGGGTCATGCCCGGTTTGAACAGGCCGGAACCGAGGCCGAAACCTTTCACGCCGGCGTCGATAAACGCCTGCATGTTGTCCGGCGTGATGCCGCCAACCGGCGCCAGCACCGTCCCGGACGGCAACACCGCAAGCCAGGCTTTGACGACTGCCGGACCCATCTGCTCGGCCGGGAACAGTTTGAGAATGTCCGCGCCCTCCGCCAGCGCCGCAAACGCTTCGGTCGGCGTGGCAACACCTGGCGACAGAAACAGCCCCGCCGCTTTCGCCGCGCGCAACACCTTGGCATCGCTGTGCGGCATGACGATCACTTGGCCGCCGGCCTCTTTCACCAACTCGACCTGCTCCGGCGTCAACACTGTGCCGGCACCGATCAGGCAATCGGCGGGCAAGGTCTTGCGCAGGATGCGGATACTTTCGTACGGCGATGGGGAATTTAGCGGTACTTCGATGACGCGAAATCCGGCGGCATACAGGACTTCTCCGACAGCGGCGGCTTCCTGCGGGTGCAGGCCACGCAGAATCGCGATCAGACCGTTTTGCGCCAATGCTTGCTTGAGCATGTCAGGCCTCCAGTCAGGGTTAACGGGATGAGGAATCGATCAATCCGGCGGCCAGCGCCAGTTGCCACAAACCATGCTCGGTGGCCTGCTCGGCCAGCGTCACCTTGGCGAAACCACAGGCGTCGAGGGCACGGCGGTAGCGCGCACACAGTTGCGCGTTGCCGATGAGGATGATCGAAGGAAGATTCGGGTTGTTGCGGCGTCGGCGTTGAGCGCTGGCCAGTGCGGCCAATTCATGGCCGATCATCAGGCCGGACAGATAATCCGCCTGCGCCGTCGGGCTCAGTTCACCGGTCAGGCCCAGCGTGCGGGCACTGAACAAGGTCGAGAGTACGCCGAGTTCGCCGTCCGCCGACTGCGCAATCTGCACGCCACGGTCAAACGCCTGAGCATCGAACGTCGCGCTGACTTGCTGGGTGCGGCCAAGGATGCTGTGTTCGCTGAGCACGGCGAACACTTCGCCGGTCATGAACGTGTCGAAACGGGTGATGCAGCCATCGACCACGTCCACCCACTTCGAATGACTGCCCGGCAGACCGATCAACAGATCAGCGCCCGCCTCGACCGGCAGGCTCTGCAACACACCCAGCACTTGGGTTTCTTCGCCGCGCATCACGTTCGGCAAACGCGAACGCTGAATCACGCCCGGCACGATATGCACGACGGTGCCGCGAATGCTGATAACTGTTTGTAGGGAGTTTCCGAGATTGGCGACGTTCGCCGGCGTCTCGCAGTAGGCCGCTTCACGCCAGCCCTGCGCACTGCCGACCATACCGCAAGCAATCACCGGCAGATCCGGCTGCGCATCGAGCCAGTCGCCGCAGGCTTCATCGAAAGCCAATTCAAAACCATCGACGCATTCGCGACCGTTGATGATTCGCGGGGTCTTGGGCAACTGCATGATCCCGGACGACAGCGAGCGCTGCTCCAGCACCACACCGTCCGCCGCGAGTTTGTAAGCACGTAATGAGGTCGTCCCCCAATCGAGCGCGATCAATTGCGCCAGCATCGCTTCACCTGTTTTGTTTTTGGCAGTGAGTGCGATGGACTATAGCCCCTCCGAGAACAAAATCTCAATATGTAATTTTGCGTCCCATATTATGGGAAGTCGTCAGTCCATTTTGTCCAGCGCTCGACGACATCCAACTCCTTGTTGATCTGGATCCTCAGCGTTTCGAACTCAGTGGAACCCACCTCGTGCGTACGGCCATTTTCATCAGCGATCCCGGGCTCCAAACGTCCATCACCGCGAATGATGGTGTACGCCGCAAACGGTGCTGATGTCTGCTCTGAACCTGAAACAATCTTCAACTTCGTTTTGTTCGGCGCAAATGAGGCCAGCAGGCCGGCATAGGGCACGTCACTGCAGAGCCCGAGCCTGTCGATCTGGTCATATCCGAGCGCCAGTTCATAGCGCCAGCGCACGATGCACACTGACGAAAAAGGCAGTAATGACCTCGGTTGATCGGACGGTTTTAGCAAAATACGGGCTGGTGCCACTCGAGGATTTTCTATGGCCGCAATGAACCTCGACGTGGGCATGTACATGACTTTCGAGTAATACGCCACGAATGGGAACGCGGTGATGACGACCTTGCAGGGAATGTATTCCTGCGGTTTGAGAATTTGCACCAGTTCGGCGGGCCGGACGTCTTTATGTCCATCGTTGATCGCGTGATTCTCGACGTTGATGCTGGCCAACATTTCGAATCGACGATCACCTTCAATCAAACGCATGCCGCTGACGATTCCCGAAGCTTCGAGAACAATTTCATGTTCGATGGAAAAAACCACATCACCATTTAGCGAGCAATGGATCCAGGTACCAATCTGACCTTGCCGCCCGTGATCTTCATAGAGGTCAATCAAATTTCGGTCTGAGGTGAAACGCAGGTCGTAGTAGGAGGACATCTCGTGATTGATCGAGGAAAACTCAAGCCTGGCGGGCGGAACATCCAAGTGCATGCAGGAGGAACACAACGCAAACAAAAAAACCAAAAGCAACCTTGCCATTACCACTCCATAAGCCAACACCAGGGCGCCTCATCGAAGGCTGTCGTAGTCCGACAAGGCAGAAAAAACATCTGCAACCGGAATAAACAGTGACCTTGTGTAATACGCGTCATAACCGGTTGCCGTGACCACCACTTTGCACGGAATCTTTTGCTTGTCTTTTAATAAGCTCTTTATGGCGTCACGACTCAGATACGCCGAGGTTCTTTTCTTTTCCCCAACGTCTTTGAAAGAAATGCTCGCGGTATAACCGAATCCGGCGATCTTCGAGTGCTTCTTGTTTTCTGTGATCAAACCCATGGCTGCTTTCGATATCGTGTGCTCAATCGAAAAATCAGTGTCATCACCCAGGGCACAGATAAACACCTGATCAAAACTGTTCGCGTTCTTCTCCCGCCAGAAAATCTCCAGCAGTTCTACATCGGAACTGAAATTGACCTCAAAAAAAACACTGTCCGGGCGAGGTGTAATCGATTCATAGCCCAACGTTGCGGGGGTAATGTCATGAGACTTGGCACAGGCAACGCACAAGAACGACACAACGAGAAGCAATACCCATCTCATGCGCCTGCTCCCAAGTAACCCGCGATTGAGTTCGCCGATAAATCCAATGCGGACTGTCCGCACTCCAACCGGGATTCATAAAGCCTCAACGCCGAGTAATGGTTGAATTTAACGATCCCGATAACATCCGGCCCGGATTCGATATCCCATTTACCCCCCACCCAAGCGACTACGTCAGTTCGATCTATCTCGTCAGGTTCCGCACGAACGTTGATCCAGGTTTCAGCCTTGGGCGTCGGCTCCGACCAGTAAATATCGGAAATCAACGCCACCATCACACCTTCGCCCACAGGATCCAGCGTGACGAGCATTTTCACGATAAAACCTTTATCGGTCAGAATCTGCGACAAATGCGCGCCGTTCCACCCGCCCAGACTATGACCAACGATGTAGACGTGAGCGGACTTGTGAGGCAGCCTCGAGAATATAAACTCCTCCAGATCGCCTTCCCCTTTTACATCGTTGTATCCCATGTAATAGGGTTGGAATTTTCCGCCAAAGCTCGTGCCCAAACGACTCTGCAAAGCTTCCATGGCACGCAACGTGTAGTTGCTCGGCCCGTCTCCGTAGTAACTTTCCGAATCGCCAGCACCACCAATGAAAAAGGCTACAACTTCTCTGGCAAGTGTCACCGGTTTGACTGTCTGATCCTCTTTGGTCGTCAGCTCATGGCTGGCGACCAATCTCCCGATGCATCCTTGAATGGCTCCGGATTGGGCTCCCATCAGTGTTACTCCACGTACAGTTTGATGGTTTCTTTGAGGTGCGAACTGACCGTATGAGTATGCCCTCCGGCGTCAGTTACGCCTCGTTCCAACGCTCCATCCGCCCGTTCGATGACATAGGCAATATAGGAAAGCGGTTCACCGCTGTGTTCATCAACGATCTGCATCCGGTCATTGAAATGCACCGGCATCGGCAGTAACCCGGTAAACGCCGCACCGCCGCCACTCTGGCCGATGATTACTGTGCCCGAGCCACCGATCACGACATTGCCGTGCCCGCCGGTGCTGTCTAGCGTGGCGGCATTTAAGCCGTTGATAAATACCGTACCGGACACAGCTCCGGTAATCGGGCTGCCACACGCCGATGTATCGGTCATGCGCGCGGCGGCGAGGCCGTCGAAGAAAACATTCGGCGAGCCGGTAACGATTGGGTTGGTGCCATGGCCTGGCAATGGGCAGGCGGTAGGGTCGGTGACGCGGGCAGCAGGTTTACCACTCAATTCAAAGCTCCTTGCTTCAAAGATTTCGGGTGCGGCTACGGATATCGATTGCAGTTGTCGACTGGGACGAACAAGACGCGACAGTACTCAAGCCGATCGAGGTGGCGGCAGTTTGCAGAGGTCGACCAACATTGTTGTTTGCTAAATAAAGCATCGACGCCCGTAGCTGACACATCGGCCGGTCACTCATTGACGCGGCGAAGGCTCCACGGGCGTGGAGAAAGGGTGCCAGAGGCATTGCAGGTGTCATCCATGAGCGCGCAAAAATGCGCGCGTAGAATGCAGGACTAGAGCAGTGCCGACAATCAAATTAGCAGCGTATAGCTCTTATTGACGTTCAGCCTTCAGCAAACTCACGCAATACCTTGCCGTCCATGCGATACCTCACCCACTCTTCCTGCGGTTGTGCGCCGAGGGATTTGTAGAAGTCGATGGCCGGGGTGTTCCAGTCGAGGACGCTCCATTCGAAGCGTCCGCAGTCGTTGTCGCAGGCGATTTTTGCCAGGTGGCGCAGCAGGGTTTTGCCGGCGCCGCCGCCGCGTTGTTCGGGGGTGATGTAGAGGTCTTCGAGGTACAGGCAGTTGCTGCCGAGCCAGGTCGAGTAGCTGAAGAAGAACACGGCGAAACCGATCGGCAAGCCGTCGCGCAGGCAGATCAGACCGTGCGCGGTGGCGCCTTCGCCGAACAGGCTGCGTTCGATGTCGGCGACGCTGGCGATGACTTCGTGGCGGGCCTTTTCGAAATCGGCGAGTTCAGTGATGAAGGCGAGGATTTGCGGGGCATCGCTGGGGGTCGCCGGGCGGATTTCGATCGTCATGGACGGGCCTTGTCGGAAAAGGAAAACGCCATACTAAGGCCGTGGGCGCTGCTCGTCACATTCCAAACCTGGTAGAGAACCTTGTGGTGAGGGGATTTATCCCCGATGGGGTGCGCAGCGCCCCCAAAAAAAGGGGCTGCTTCGCAACCCGTCGGGGATAAATCCCCTCACCACAGAAGTATCATCGACTGAAAATCTACGACAGCCAGTAAGGATGCTTATGAACGATGCTGCTTTTGCACCACTGATTTCACTGGCCGCCGGGTTACTGCCCCACGCTCTGGAAATATCCGACGACGGCGCGCACGACCTCGCGCATTTGCAGCGGGTCTGGCACAACGTACGCACCTTGCATGAAGCAGAAGGTGGCGATCTCGAGGTCTTGCTCGCGGCCGTGCTGCTGCACGATTGCGTGGCCGTCGAAAAGAACTCGCCGCTGCGTTCACAAGCCTCGCGTCTGGCCGCAGAAAAAGCGTCGTCAGTGCTCGCCGAACAGAACTGGCCCAGCGATAAAATCGCCAGCGTCGCCCACGCCATCGAAGCGCACAGCTTCTCCGCCAACATCACCCCGCTCACCCTCGAAGCGAAGATCGTCCAGGACGCTGACCGCCTCGATTCGCTGGGCATGCTCGGCGTCGCCCGCACGTTTTATATCGCCGGGCGCATGGGGTCGGCGCTGTATGACCCGCAAGATCCGCAGGCGAAACATCGCGACTACGACGACAAGCGTTTCTGCCTCGACCACTTCCAGACCAAACTGCTGCACCTCGCCGACGGTTTCCAGACTGTCGCCGGCCAGCGTCTGGCGCAGATACGTCATCAGCGTCTGAAGGGTTTCATGGAGCAATTCATGGAAGAGATCGGCATCGTCTGAGTTGTTACTCCGGCCTGTGCTGAACCTGACTTCGCCAACCGCGCACCTAACCCACAGGCCCGACGTGTTAAACAGATGACGCTCAATTTACCCGGTCAAGGAACCGCGTCATGTCGCAAGCAACACCCCAGGTGTCAGGCAAGTTGTTCGGCCTGTTCTGCCTCGCCAGTTATCTGTTGTCGCTGTCGTATGGCTCAACGTTTTTGCTGTCGCTATTGATCGGTTCACGCGGCGGTAATGAACACGACGCCGGCAGCGTAATTTCGGCGGCGATGGTCAGTACGTTTGTCGCGGTGCTGGTGTCCGGGCATTTGTCGGACATGCTCGGCGCGGCGCGGTCGATTGCGCTGTTCGGGCTGTTGCTGGTGGCGGCGAGTCTGGGTTTTGCGATGACGCCGGGGTTCGGGCATTTGCTGTTGTTTTTCGGTTTGCTGCTAGGGTTGGGCTGGGGTGTTTTCTACACGTTGGGGCCGATTATTGTTGCCAGTCTGGTGACCCCGGCGCAGCGGGCGAAATACTTTGCGTTGCTCTCCGGCAGCATGATGACAGGCATCGGCAGCGGCCCGTTACTCGGGCGCGCAGCCAGTGCGCTGGGGTTGCCGGTGACTTCGGCGTTTTATCTGGCGGCGTTGGCGAGCCTGATCGGCGTGCTGCTGTTCTGGCGTGTCGGCGCTCGACTGAAAAGCACGCAAGCCACGTCTGCCGCGAGAATCAGTTGGCAAGCGACCCGCCAAGTGCTCAGCTCGCGCGCCGTGTTTCCGATCATCATGGTCGGGCTCGGCGGCTGTGTGTTCGGCGGGCTGTCGAGTTTTCAGACCAGTTATGCGGCGGCGCGCTCGCTGGATTATTCGCTGTTCTTCCTCGGTTTCATGAGCGCAGCGATCAGCAGCCGGATGTTGATCGCCGGTTACGTGGTCAAGCGTGATCCGCTGCGCGCTTCGTGTCTGTTGTCCGGGCTGATGCTTGGCTCGATCGTGCTGTTCGCGTTTGGTGTGCACAGCGGATTTACCTATCTGCTGGCGGCGCTGATGCTCGGCGTTGGTTATGGTCTGACCTATTCAGTGATCAACGGACTCGCGGCGAACGAAGCACCGACGGGTACCACTTCGCAAGCGCTGCTGCTGTTCAGCCTTTCGTATTTTATCGGCGTGTTTGGCTTTCCATTGCTGGCCGGGAAAATCATCGTTGAGCATGGCATGGCGACGTTGTTGCTCACGGTATTGGTGGTGGCTTTGATCAACTGGCTTATCACCTTGGGCCGGCTGCTCTGGCGTCGCCTCAACGTAAACACTGCGGAGGCGATTTAGACCGTTCGTCGTTCATCAGGCACCAATCCGATCACAGGGCAGACCAACGACAGGTAAGGATTCCAATCACTGGAGAAGCCCTATGATCTCGTCAAGGTTGACCGCTTTCGTATTCAGCGCCCTGCTCTGCCCTGCGGTGTTCGCCGCATCCGCCACTGCGGCAGGCACCGGCCCTACCGACCCGACCCCGCCTCGCGCCCCCGCCATCAACAGTGCTCCCGGCATGAACACCGATGGTTCGGGCGTGCCGTTGATCAATCAGCCGCCGGCCACCGGTACTGATCCGCGCACGCAGGGCAGTGACCCGGGTCGTCAGGGCGGCATGAACACCCCCGACGCTCCGGGCATGCCCGACAATGCGGGCCCCGGCGTCGGCTCTAAATCCACCACGGGTGGTTCCGGTTCCGAAGGCTCCGGTCAGTAGTTCGCCGACGCGAGCGTCCTATTCAATCCAATGAAGAGGTAACCATGAACGTCGATAAAAACCTGGAAAAAGAAGTCCTCACCCGCCTGCTGCACGCCCACCCGAGTGGTCTGGGCAAGGAGGTGCTGGACAATTACCGGGGCGAGAAAGTCGTGGCCGGCGCCCTCGCCGCTTTGCAGGATCGCGGACTGATTCACCACGGCCATGTGACCTGCAACGAAGCCGGCGAACATTCGCTGAACCTGCCGATCAAGCTCAGCGCGGCCGGGGTTGAAGCGGCGCGTAAGCTCGACAGCTGAGCAATGTGATCGTGTGATCGTGTGATCGTGTGATCGTGTGATCGTGTGATCGTGTGATCGTGTGATCGTGTGATGGTGTGAACGTGTGATGGTGTGAACG
>NZ_JASCPK010000153.1:0-14129 GCF_029959385.1 Pseudomonas sp. PS01303 | reverse complement strand
CGGTGTGTCAGTCAGCATTGGTGTCGTATGACATGCCGCCATCGCGAGCAGGCTCACTCCTACATTGGATCGCTTTCAATGTGTATACAATTTCGTGCGCCGGCACCTGACAATTTCATTTTGGGCATAGGTCGTCGGACAATTTCGTGGTTAACTTCCGCTTCTTGCATGCTCTCCAACCACAACGTTAGAAGGACTCAAGTCATGGCTCAAGTCACCCTTAAAGGCAATCCGGTTCAAGTCAACGGCCAGTTGCCACAAGCCGGTTCCAAGGCGCCAGCCTTTTCCCTGGTTGCCGGCAATCTGTCCGACGTCACCCTGAAAGACTTCGCCGGCAAGCGCAAAGTCCTGAACATCTTCCCAAGCGTTGACACCCCGACCTGCGCCACTTCCGTGCGCAAGTTCAACGCTCAGGCCAACGAAGTCGCCAACACTGTCGTGCTGTGCATCTCCGCTGACCTGCCGTTCGCTCAAGCACGCTTCTGCGGCGCCGAAGGTCTGGAAAACGTTCAGAACCTGTCGACCCTGCGCGGTGCCGAGTTCATCGAAAACTACGGCGTGGCCATTGCTGACGGCCCGTTGAAAGGCCTGACCGCCCGTGCCGTCGTGGTGCTGGACGAGAACGACAACGTGCTGCACAGCGAACTGGTCAAGGAAATCGCTGAAGAGCCGAACTACGATGCCGCTCTGGCCGTCCTGAAGTAAGCTCTGCCACAGCGCTTTTACAATTGTTAACGGCCTGGCTCTGTCCAGGCCGTTTTCATTTGTGTATCAGTGTTTTGCCTCACACCTTGAAACGTAAGATGAAGGTAAATTGCCGGTAAAGCTGCTTTGCTTAATCGTCACCAGTGCTTATCGTTCAGTCTCCCGTAAAAGAAGCCCACGCGCCCAATGGTTAATCACTCCATGCAATCGTCCCCCCGCAACACCCGTCGCTGGCTGATCAGCCTGCTTGTCTTGTTGGTTATCGCTGTTCTGTGCTGGAAATTCTGGCCGGCCGGTTCAGCCCACAAGGAGGGCGGTGATAAGGCGGCGGCCGGTCATGCCGGGCGTTCGGGGATGATGAGGCCAGGCTTCGGCGGCGGTACCGGGCCGATTCCGGTGCGCGTGGCGCCGGCGGTCACCGGTGACTTCCCGCTGTATTACAAGGCGCTGGGCACGGTAACGGCGCTCAACACCATCAATGTACGCAGCCGGGTGGGCGGCGAATTGGTGAAGATCAATTTCGAAGAAGGGCAGATGGTCAAGGCCGGCGACCTGCTGGCAGAGATCGATCCGCGTCCTTACCAGAACGCCTTGCTGCAAGCCGAAGGCACCTTGCTGCAGAATCAGGCGCAATTGAAGAACGCTCAGGTCGACGTCGAGCGTTATCGCGGTCTGTTCAAGGAAGACAGTATTGCCAAGCAGACACTGGACACCGCCGAAGCGCTGGTCGGCCAGTATCTGGGCACGGTAAAAACCAATCAGGCGGCGGTCAACGACGCCAAGCTCAATCTTGAATTCACCAAGATCCGTGCACCGATTGCCGGTCGCGTCGGTCTGCGTCAGGTCGACGTCGGCAACCTCGTGGCGGCCAACGACACCACGTTCCTCGCGGTGATCACCCAGACCCAACCGATCAGCGTCGCCTTCACGCTGCCGGAAAACAGCCTCGAAACCGTGCTCGCCCGCTACCGCAGCGGCGCCAAACTGCAGGCCGAAGCGTGGGATCGTGGCGACACCAAACTGCAAGCCACTGGCGTATTGCAAAGCCTCGACAACCAGATCGACGTTGCCACTGGCACCCTGAAATTCAAGGCCCGTTACGACAACCGCGATCAAGCGCTGTTTCCGAATCAGTTCGTCAACGTGCACTTGCTGGCCGACACCCTCAAAGGCGTGGTACTGGCCCCGTCTGCTGCGATCCAGTTCGGCACCAACGGCACCTTTGTTTATGCGCTCGACGGTGACAAGAAAGTCACCATCCGCCAACTGAAAATCGGTGCCAGCGATGGTAATAACACCGTGATCACCGAGGGCCTGGCGGCAGGCGACCGTGTGGTGCTGGAAGGCACTGACCGCCTGAAAGAGGGCAGTGAAGTGGAAGTGGTCAACGACAGCAATGCCGTGCCGACCACCCCAACTGAACACTTGCAGGGCAAATCGGCTGCCGCCGCGCCAGACGCTGCCGTGACTGACAAGGCCAAGAAGGGCGCATGAACATTTCGCGGCTGTTCATCCTCCGTCCGGTAGCCACCACCCTGAGCATGCTGGCCATTGTTCTGGCCGGCCTGATCGCTTATCGCCTGCTGCCGGTCTCGGCGTTGCCGCAAGTCGATTACCCGACCATCCGCGTCATGACCCTGTATCCCGGCGCCAGCCCGGACGTAATGACCAGCGCCGTGACCGCGCCACTTGAACGTCAGTTCGGGCAGATGCCGGGTCTGACGCAAATGGCCTCGACCAGCTCCGGCGGCGCGTCGGTGCTGACCCTGCGTTTCAGCCTCGACATCAACATGGATGTTGCCGAACAACAGGTGCAGGCCGCGATCAACGCTGCGACCAATCTGCTGCCAACCGACTTGCCGGCACCGCCGGTGTACAACAAGGTCAACCCGGCAGACACCCCGGTGTTGACCCTGGCCATCACCTCGAAAACCATGTTGCTGCCCAAACTTAATGATCTGGTCGATACGCGCATGGCGCAGAAAATCGCCCAGATCAGCGGCGTCGGCATGGTCAGCATTGCTGGCGGTCAGCGTCAGGCGGTGCGGATCAAGGTCAACCCGGAAGCCTTGGCGGCCAACAGTCTCAATCTGTCTGACGTGCGCACCTTGATCGGTGCCTCCAACGTCAACCAGCCGAAAGGTAACTTCGACGGCCCGACCCGGGTGTCGATGCTCGACGCCAACGATCAACTGACGTCGCCCAAGGACTACGCCAACCTGATCCTCGCGTATAAAAACGGCGCGCCGTTGCGGCTCAAGGATGTTGCGGAAATCGTCGATGGCGCTGAGAACGAACGTCTCGCCGCGTGGGCCAACCAGAATCAGGCAGTGTTGCTGAACATTCAGCGTCAGCCGGGCGCCAACGTCATTGAAGTGGTCGACCGGATCAAGGCGCTGCTGCCAAGCATCACCGACAACCTGCCGGCCGGCCTCGATGTCACGGTACTGACGGATCGTACGCAAACCATTCGCGCCTCGGTAACCGATGTTCAGCACGAACTGCTGATCGCCATCGCGCTGGTGGTCATGGTCACGTTCCTGTTCTTGCGCCGTGCCAGCGCCACGATCATTCCGTCGGTGGCGGTGCCGTTGTCGCTGATCGGTACGTTTGGCGTCATGTACCTCGCCGGGTTCTCGGTCAACAACCTGACGCTGATGGCGCTGACCATCGCCACTGGGTTTGTGGTCGACGATGCCATCGTCATGCTGGAAAACATCTCTCGATTTATCGAAGAGGGCGACAGCCCCATGCAGGCAGCGCTCAAGGGCGCCAAGCAGATTGGCTTCACCTTGATTTCCCTGACCCTGTCGTTGATCGCCGTACTGATTCCGCTGCTGTTCATGGCGGATGTGGTCGGGCGCTTGTTCCGTGAATTTGCCATCACCCTCGCGGTAGCGATCCTGATTTCGTTGGTGGTCTCGCTGACCCTGACGCCAATGATGTGCGCACGTCTGCTCAAGCGTGAACCTGAGCCGCATGAGCAGGGCCGCTTCTACCGTGCCAGTGGCGCAGTGATCGACTGGATGATCGCCGAGTACGGGCGGATGCTGCGTTGGGTGCTCAAGCACCAACCGCTGACCTTGCTGGTCGCTATCGGCACTTTGGCGTTGACCGTGTTCCTTTACATGATCGTACCGAAGGGCTTCTTTCCGGTGCAGGACACCGGGGTGATTCAGGGCATTTCCGAGGCGCCGCAGTCGATTTCCTTCGCCGCCATGGGCGAGCGCCAGCAAGAACTGGCGAAGATCATTCTTGAAGACCCGGCGGTACAAAGCCTGTCGTCGTACATCGGTGTCGATGGCGACAACTCGACGCTCAACAGCGGCCGCTTACTGATCAACCTCAAACCGCACAATCAACGGGATCTCACCGCCACGGAAGTGATTGCCCGTCTGCAACCAAACCTGGACAAACTGGTCGGCATTCGTCTGTTTATGCAGCCGGTGCAGGATCTGACCATCGAAGACCGCGTCAGCCGCACGCAATACCAGTTCAGCATGTCGTCGCCAGACTCGGAGTTGCTCAGTGAATGGAGCGGGCGTCTGGTCGAGGCACTGGCGCAACGTCCGGAACTGACCGACGTTGCTAGTGATTTGCAGGACAAAGGCTTGCAGGTGTATCTGGTGATTGACCGCGATGCGGCTTCGCGCCTGGGCGTGTCGGTGGCGAATATCACCGATGCACTGTACGACGCGTTCGGTCAGCGGCAGATTTCGACCATCTACACCCAGGCCAGCCAATACCGCGTGGTGCTGCAAGCGCAGTCCGGCGAGAAAATCGGCCCGCAGGCACTGGACCAGATCCACGTGAAAACCACAGATGGCGCGCAGGTGCGCCTGTCGAGTCTGGCCCACGTCGAGGAGCGTCAGGCACAACTGGCGATCACCCACATCGGCCAGTTCCCGGCAGTGATGATGTCATTCAACCTCGCCCCGGGCGTGGCGCTGGGGCATGCGGTGGACATCATTGATCAAGTGCAGAAAGACATCGGCATGCCGGTCGGCGTGCAGACGCAGTTCCAGGGCGCGGCCGAAGCATTCCAGGCGTCGCTGTCGAGTACCTTGCTGCTGATTCTGGCGGCGGTGGTGACCATGTACATCGTGCTCGGTGTGCTCTACGAGAGCTACATCCACCCGATTACCATTCTTTCGACCTTGCCGTCGGCGGCGGTCGGTGCCTTGCTGGCACTGCTGCTCAGCGGCAATGATCTGGGGATGATCGCGATCATCGGTATCATCTTGCTGATCGGTATCGTGAAGAAAAACGCGATCATGATGATCGACTTCGCCCTTGATGCCGAACGCAATCAGGGCATGGCGCCCGAGCAGGCGATCTATCAAGCCGCGCTGTTGCGTTTCCGGCCGATTCTGATGACCACGCTGGCGGCGCTGTTCGGCGCGGTGCCGCTGATGCTCGCCACCGGCTCTGGCGCGGAATTGCGTCAGCCGCTGGGTCTGGTGATGGTTGGCGGGTTGCTGGTGAGCCAGGTGCTGACGTTGTTCACCACGCCAGTGATCTACCTGTACTTCGACCGCCTCGGTCGCCGGTTTGGCAAAACCAATGCCGACACTGAAGAGGTGCCGGTATGACTGTCTGCACGCATTCCCCATGTAGGAGTGAGCCTGCTCGCGATCAGGCCGGCACATCCAACATTTATGTGAGCAGACAAATTGCTATCGCGAGCAGGCTCACTCCTACAGGGGTGTGCGGTGATGCTGGGGATTGCGGTCAATGAATCTGTCCGGCCCTTTCATCAAGCGCCCGGTCGCGACCATGCTGCTGAGCCTGGCGATCATGCTGCTGGGCGGTGTCAGCTTCGGCCTGCTGCCGGTGGCGCCGCTGCCGCAAATGGATTTCCCGGTGATCGTCGTGCAGGCCAGCCTGCCCGGTGCCAGTCCGGAGGTCATGGCGTCCACCGTGGCCACGCCGCTGGAGCGCTCGTTCGGCGCCATCGCCGGCGTCAACACCATGAGCAGCCGCTCCAGCCAGGGTTCGACGCGGGTCATCCTGCAATTTGACCTCGACCGCGACATCAACGGTGCTGCGCGGGAAGTGCAGGCGGCGATCAACGCCTCGCGCAATCTGTTGCCGAGCGGGATGCGCAGCATGCCGACCTATAAAAAGGTCAACCCGTCACAGGCGCCGATCATGGTGCTGTCGCTGACCTCGGATGTGCTGGAAAAAGGTCAGCTTTACGATTTGGCCTCGACGATTTTGTCGCAGAGCCTGTCGCAGGTGCAGGGCGTCGGCGAAGTGCAGATCGGCGGCAGTTCGTTGCCGGCAGTGCGCATCGAACTCGAACCGCAGGCGCTGAATCAGTACGGCGTGGCGCTGGATGACGTGCGTAAAACCATTGCTGACGCCAACGTGCGCCGACCCAAAGGTTCGGTCGAGGACGGCCAGCGGTTGTGGCAGATCCAGGCCAACGATCAACTGGAGAAAGCCAAGGATTACGAGTCGCTGATCATCCACTACGCCGATGGCGCCGCATTGCGCCTCAAAGACGTGGCCAAAGTCAGCGATGGTGTGGAAGACCGCTACAACAGCGGTTTCTTCAACGATGACGCTGCGGTGTTGCTGGTGATCAACCGTCAGGCCGGCGCCAACATCATCGAGACGGTCAACGAAATCAAGGCGCAACTGCCGGCACTGCAAGCGGTATTGCCAGCCAGCGTGAAGCTTAATCTGGCGATGGATCGCTCGCCGGTCATTAAGGCGACGTTGCACGAAGCGGAAATGACCCTGCTGATCGCCGTGGCGCTGGTGATTCTGGTGGTGTTCCTGTTCCTCGGTAACTTCCGCGCCTCGCTGATCCCGACGTTGGCGGTACCGGTGTCGCTGGTCGGCACCTTTGCGGTGATGTACCTCTATGGATTCTCGCTGAACAACCTGTCGCTGATGGCGCTGATTCTGGCCACCGGTCTGGTGGTGGACGACGCCATCGTGGTGCTGGAGAACATTTCCCGGCACATCGACGAAGGCGTCAAACCGATGGAGGCTGCTTACCTCGGGGCCAAGGAAGTCGGTTTTACCTTGCTGTCGATGAACGTCTCGCTGGTGGCGGTGTTCCTGTCGATCCTGTTTATGGGCGGGATCATCGAGAGCCTGTTCCGCGAATTCTCCATCACCCTGGCGGCGTCGATTGTGGTATCGCTGGTGGTGTCCCTGACGCTGACGCCGATGCTCTGCGCGCGCTGGCTCAAGCCGCACACGCCGGGGCAGGAAAATCGTCTGCAACGTTTCAGCCGCCGCACCAACGACTGGATGGTTGGCAAATACGCTACCAGCCTCGATTGGGTGCTGCGTCATCGCCGCCTGACCTTGCTCAGTCTGTTGATCACGGTCGGCGTCAACGTTGCCTTGTATGTGGTCGTGCCGAAAACCTTCATGCCGCAGCAGGACACCGGCCAGTTGATCGGTTTCGTGCGCGGCGACGATGGTCTGTCGTTCAGCGTGATGCAGCCGAAAATGGAGATCTTCCGTCGTGCTGTGCTCAAGGACGAAGCGGTGGAAAGCGTTGCCGGGTTTATCGGCGGCACGAACGGCACCAACAACGCCTTCATGCTCGTGCGTTTGAAACCGATCAAGGATCGTCAGATATCGGCGCAGAAAGTCATCGAACGGCTGCGCAAGGAAATGCCCAAGGTGGCTGGCGCGCAATTGATGCTGATGGCGGATCAGGATCTGCAGTTCGGCGGTGGCCGCGAACAGACCACCTCACAGTACAGCTATATCCTGCAAAGCGCGGATCTCGGTTCACTGCGCGAGTGGTACCCGAAAGTGGTGACCGCGTTGCGTGCGCTGCCAGAGTTGACCGCCATTGATGCCCGCGAAGGCCGGGGCGCGCAACAGGTGACGCTGATTGTCGACCGTGATCAGGCCAAGCGTCTGGGCATCGACATGGACATGGTCACTTCGGTGCTGAACAACGCCTACAGCCAGCGGCAGATTTCGACGATCTACGACAGCCTCAACCAGTATCAGGTGGTGATGGAGGTCAATCCGAAATATGCGCAGGATCCGGTGACGCTCAAGCAAGTACAGGTGATTACCGCCGACGGTGCGCGCGTGCCGTTGTCGACCTTTGCCCACTATGAAAGCAGTCTGGAAGACGACCGCGTCAGCCACGAAGGGCAGTTCGCCTCCGAGGACATTTCCTTCGACATGGCCGAAGGCGTGACGGTGGAGCAGGGCAGTGCCGCCATCGAACGGGCGATTGCCAAACTTGGCTTGCCTGAAGACGTGATCGCAAAAATGGCCGGTACCGCCGATGCTTTCGCCGCCACGCAGAAGAGCCAGCCGTTCATGATTCTTGGCGCGTTGCTCGCGGTGTATCTGGTGTTGGGTGTGCTGTATGAAAGCTACATTCACCCGCTGACGATTCTGTCGACGTTGCCGTCGGCCGGGGTCGGCGCGTTGCTGTCGATCTATGCCTTGGGTGGCGAGTTCAGCCTGATCTCGCTGCTCGGCCTGTTCCTGTTGATTGGCGTGGTGAAGAAAAACGCGATTCTTATGATCGACCTGGCGCTGCAACTTGAACGCCACCAAGGCATGACTCCGCTGGAGTCGATCCGCAGTGCTTGCCTGCAACGTCTGCGGCCGATTCTGATGACCACGCTGGCAGCGATTCTCGGCGCCTTGCCGTTGCTGCTCAGCCGCGCGGAAGGTGCAGAAATGCGCCAGCCATTGGGCCTGACCATCATCGGCGGGCTGGTTTTTAGCCAGGTGCTGACGCTTTACACCACACCTGTGGTTTACCTCTATCTCGACAAGCTGCGCCATCGTTTCAATAAATGGCGTGGCGTGCGTACCGACGCCGCTCTGGAAACTCCGCTATGACTGATCGTTCGCTTATCCATATGGCCACTGTGCGCGGCTCGCGTCTATTGAGCCTGTCGCTGTGCGTGGCGATGCTCAGTGCCTGCGCTGTCGGCCCGGACTACCAGCGCCCGCAGACCGCCGAAATCGCTCAGTACAAAGAAGTCGAGGGCTGGCGTCAGGCCAATCCGAGCGACTCGCTGGCCCGTGGCGCCTGGTGGGAGCTGTACGGCGATCAGCAGCTCAACGGACTGATCGAAAAGCTCAACAGCTCCAACCAGACCGTCGCGCAATCGGAAGCGCAGTTCCGTCAGGCGCAGGCCTTGGTACGCAGTGCGCGCGGCGCGTTCTATCCGAGCGTTGATCTGAGCGTGGGCAAAACCCGCTCCAGTCAGGGCACCGGCAGCAGCAGTTCGAGTTTGAGCAGTTCTTCCAGCGGTATTCGCGACACCTACAACGCGCAGTTGGGCGTCAGTTGGGAAGCCGATATCTGGGGCAAACTGCGCCGTGGTCTTGAGGCCGATCAGGCCAGTGCTCAAGCGAGTTATGCCGATCTGGCGGCGATGCGCCTGAGCCAGCAGTCGGAACTGGTGCAGAACTACCTGCAATTACGGGTAATTGATCAGCAGAAACGTTTGCTCGAAGCCACGGTGGCGGCGTACGAGCGTTCGCTGAAAATGACTCAGAACCAGTATCGCGCCGGTGTGTCCGGACGTGACGCGGTGGCGCAGGCGCAAACCCAGCTGAAAAGCACTCAGGCCGATCTGGTCGATCTGATCTGGCAGCGCGCACAGTTTGAAAACGCCATTGCCGTGCTGACCGGGCAGGCGCCAGCCGAATTCAACATTGCCGAAACCCAGAACATCCCGAACCTGCCGCAAGTGCCGTTGAGCTTGCCGTCGCAACTGCTGGAACGCCGCCCGGACATCGCCTCGGCCGAACGCTCGGTGATTGCGGCCAACGCGAATATTGGCGTGGCGAAAGCGGCGTATTACCCGGATCTGTCGCTGAGTCTGAGCGGTGGTTACAGCAGCAGTACCTCGCGAGACCTGGTCAGCTTGCCGAACCGCTTCTGGTCGGTCGGGCCGAAACTGGATCTGCCACTGTTTGACGGCGGCATCCGTTCCGCCGAAGTCGATCGCACTGAAGCTGTGTACGATCAGACCGTGGCCAAATACCGCCAGACCGTGCTCGACGGTTTCCGCGAAGTGGAAAACTATCTGGTGCAGCTCAAGGTGTATCAGGACGAAGCCGCCGTACGCCAGGAAGCGCTGGATGCAGCGCGTGACTCTCTGCGCCTGACGGAAAACCAGTACAAGGCCGGGCTGATTGCCTATATCGATGTGGTGGTGGTGCAAGCCACGGCGCTGAGCAACGAACGCAGCGTGCTGAACATTCTGCAAAGCCGCCTGATCGCCAGCGTGCAACTGATCGCCGCGCTGGGCGGTGGCTGGGATGGCCAACTGGATGTAACCGACAGCAAATAAGCCCGCTCCCCCCCTGTAGGAGCTGCCGAAGGCTGCGATCTTTTGATCTTGAAAACCAAATCAAAAGATCGCAGCCTGCGGCAGCTCCTACAGGGGGAAAGGTGCTTCCCAGAGCCTTGTAGGACGATCAAACAAGCGTTTCATCGGCTTGATGGCAATTTGCTTACTTTGTCAGTGCGTTCTTCCGCGCAATCAGTACAATCGCCGCATTTGCCCAGCCGAGAATGGACGCAGTACGGTTTGGGTGGTCACGAGAACTTTCATGCTCACTGGTAGCTATTCCTCCACCCTCGTACTCATCTCGTTGTGCGTGGCGATTCTCGCCTCGTACACCGCGCTCGACCTCAGCGGCCGCATCGCCACCGCCAGGGGCCGCGCCGTGCATTTCTGGACGGCGGGTGGCGCATTGGCCATGGGGGTCGGCGTCTGGTCAATGCACTTCATTGGCATGCTCGCCTTCAAACTGCCGATTGATCTGGGTTACGACATTGGCATCACCGCGCTGTCGCTGCTGATCGCCGTGCTGTCGTGCGGCTTTGCGCTATGGCTGGTGAGCCAGCCAAAGCTGCCGATCTGGCAACTGGCCTTCGGTGCGCTGATCATGGGCGCCGGTATCAGCACCATGCATTACACCGGCATGGCCGCCATGCGCATGACCCCAGGCATCGATTACGACCCGACACTGTTCAGCGCATCGTTGCTGATCGCGGTCGGCGCCTCGGCCGCCGCGCTGTGGATTGCCTTTCGCCTGCGCCAGCATTCGCCGTATGTACGGCTGATTCGCGGCGGCGCGGCGGTGATCATGGGCATCGCCATTGTCGGCATGCATTACACCGGCATGGCCGCTGCGAAGTTTCCTGACGGCAGCTTCTGCGGCGCGACCATCGATGGCCTGAAGGGCAATGGCCTCGACAGTCTGGTGCTGATCACCACGTTGGCGGTGCTGTCGATCGCCTTGCTCACCTCGATTCTTGATGCCCGCCTCGAAGCGCGCACCGCAGATCTGGCGCACTCGCTGACCGCAGCCAACCGCGAACTGACGCAACTGGCCCTGCACGACACGCTGACCGGTTTGCCGAACCGCATGTTGCTCGATGACCGCATCAATCAGGCGATGAAAAAGGTGCATGAACAGGGCGGTTGTTTTGCCCTGATGTTCATTGATCTGGACGGCTTCAAACCGGTCAACGATGCGTTCGGCCATCACATGGGCGACCAGTTGCTGCGCGAAGTGGCGCAACGCCTGCGCGAAGATCTGCGCAGCCAGGACACCCTCGCGCGGATCGGCGGCGACGAATTCGTTTTGCTGGTGCGCCTCGCCGAAACGAACGATGCATTGAGCCTGGCGGCGCGTCAGGTCGGACTGATCGCCCGTTCGTTCCGCGTGGCTGAACACGATTTGCAGATCTCTGCCAGCGTCGGCATCGCCCTGTATCCGGGCAATGGCCAGACCACGCAAGAACTGCTGATGAACGCCGACGCGGCGATGTACCACGCCAAGGGTGGCGGCAAAAACGGTTACAGCTTCTTCGACGCGTCGATGAACAGCAATGCGCGCAAGCAACTGCAACTGCTGCAGGATTTGCGTGCGGCGCTGGAACACAGCCAGTTCAGCCTGCATTACCAACCTAAATTCGACGCAGCCAACGGTCGCCCGGTCGGTGCCGAGGCGCTGCTGCGCTGGGAGCATCCGCTGCACGGCATGCTGATGCCGGACAAGTTCATTGATCTGGCGGAGAAAACCGGGTTGATCATTCCGATCGGCGAGTGGGTGCTCAATGAAGCCTGCCGCCAGATGCGCGAGTGGTACGTGCTCGGTTACACCGACTGGCGCATCGCCGTGAACCTGTCGGCGTTGCAATTCTGTCATGCCGGTTTGGTGCAGAGCGTGGCCAAGGCTTTGGCGACTCATCGTCTGCCGGCCAACAGCCTGACCCTGGAAATCACCGAAACCACCGCCATGAGCGACGCCGATGCGAGCATGACGGTGTTGCAGGAGTTGTCGGATATGGGTGTCGATTTGTCGATCGACGACTTTGGTACCGGTTATTCGAGCCTGATGTACCTCAAGCGTCTGCCGGCCAATGAACTGAAGATTGATCGTGGGTTTGTGCGTGATCTGGAGCATGACAGCGATGATGCGGCGATTGTTTCGGCGATTGTCGCGCTGGGCCAGGCGCTGGGTTTGCGCATTGTTGCTGAAGGCGTGGAGACCGGCGTGCAGCAGGATTTTCTGACGCAGTTGGGCTGTGATTCGTTGCAGGGTTATCTGCTCGGGCACCCGATGCCGGCGGAGCGGTTTATGCAGGACATCGTGCGCGGCGAACAACTCGCTGAAGTCTGAGATTCCTTGTGGTGAGGGGATTTATCCCCGATGGGCTGCGAAGCGGCCCCTTTTACCTGCACCCCGGTTCTTGCTGACACACCGCACTGGATGTTTTGGGGCTGCTGCGCAACCCATCGGGGATAAATCCCCTCGCCACAGGGGACGGTGTTCAACAGGGTGGATGTTTACGACAACCCATGCAAAACCCGGCAATGGCGGTTATTCTTTCCCCCGACTGTTAAGGGTGTATTCGGGGGAAGGGCCAGCATGGATAAAGTCATTGTGATCACCGGTGGCGGGCGCGGGATTGGCGCTGCTACGGCGTTGTTGGCGGCCGAACGAGGCTATCGGATCTGCATCAACTACCAGTCGGATGAACAGGCCGCGCATAGCGTGCTGGAGCAAGTCCGTGCACTGGGCGCACAAGCCATTGCGGTTCGCGCCGACGTCAGCATCGAAGACGAAGTGGTTGCGCTGTTTCAGCGCGTCGACACCGAACTGGGCCGGGTCACCGCCCTGGTGAACAACGCCGGCACCGTCGGGCACAAATCGCGGGTCGACGAAATGTCCGAATTCCGCATCCTCAAAATCATGAAAACCAACGTCCTGGCACCGATCCTCTGTGCCAAGCACGCGATCCTGCGCATGTCGCCAAAGCATGGCGGGCAGGGCGGCAGCATCGTCAACGTCTCATCGGTGGCTTCGCGATTGGGTTCCCCGAATGAATACGTCGATTACGCCGCCTCCAAAGGCGCGCTGGATACGTTCACCATCGGCCTGTCCAAGGAAGTGGCAGGCGAGGGGATTCGTGTCAACGCGGTGCGCCCGGGTTACATCTACACCGATTTCCACGCGCTGAGCGGCGATCCTGATCGGGTCAGCAAGCTTGAGTCAGCGATTCCGATGGCTCGTGGGGGGCGACCGGATGAGGTGGCGGAGGCGATTGTCTGGCTGTTGTCGGACAAGGCTTCGTATGCGACGGGGACGTTTGTTGATTTGGGTGGCGGGCGTTAATTTGAATTTTTTGTGAAAGGGTCTTCGCAAGCAAGGGAACTTGGTTGCGAAGACATTTAGCAGAGGGTTGAGTCAATTCTCGATAATTATGTTGTCGAAAAAAGCCCGTGTAGTTGGGTCTTTGTCAGAATAGAAAACTATCAAATCCAAGGATTTTTTCGTCAGTCCTGTCAGATCTACAGGAATCGTATAGCGTTGCCATTTGTTAGTGGGCACTGGGCTTCTTACATTAAAATATTCTCCATTGGTCGCTACGCCAACGAACACGAAGCCCTCGGGTGCATTTTCTACGCGTAAATCAAATGAAACCGTGAGTTTTTGGCCGGAGAGATGCCCGAGCGTTCTTTGAGGGCAGTCGAGAGCTGAATATTCGAGGATTTTAGTGACAAGGCATTTCCCAGGACGCTCAGTATCTTCAACCAACTCACATCGTTCAAAAGTTTCAATCATGCCCCAATCATATCTTTGACCGTCATCAAAATTCACTTGGTGCAGAATGGTTCTGTTTGACATCGTAGTTCTCCCTAGCCAATTGAAAATAAGTGAAGATGCTGAAATTTCAGCTCACACTAGTTAGCCAACAGAAGTCATTACTGTCACCTGTCAGAGTTGACAGGTATTTGCGAAGTTAAGAGCCATTCATCCGGAATAGTGAGTTGCATTGGGGTATAGGTTCAAACAGACTAAGTATGTGTTGGCAGTTCTGGCCCCTTCGCGAGCAAGCCCGCTCCCACATTGGATGTGTGAACGACACATGACCAGTGTGGGAGCGGGCT
>NZ_JASCPK010000152.1:0-14134 GCF_029959385.1 Pseudomonas sp. PS01303 | reverse complement strand
CGCGATAGCGGTGTGACATTCAACACCGATATTGACTGACCCACCGCTATCGCGAGCAGGCTCACTCCTACAAAAGGCAAAGGCAAAGGCAAAAGGCAGAAACAAAAACGGAGCGTTCGCACGCTCCGTTCTTCGTTCAGGTCGAGATTACTTGCCGACCTGCTTTTCCTTGATTTCCGCCAGGGTCTTGCAGTCGACACACATGTCGGCTGTAGGGCGTGCTTCGAGGCGCTTCACACCAATCTCGACGCCGCACGAATCACACCAGCCGTACTCTTCGTCTTCGATCAGTTGCAGCGTCTTGTCGATCTTCTTGATCAACTTGCGCTCGCGGTCGCGGGCGCGCAGCTCAAGAGCGAACTCTTCTTCCTGGCTGGCACGGTCGGCCGGATCCGGGAAATTCGCAGCTTCGTCTTTCATGTGGTCAACAGTGCGGTCGACTTCCTGCATCAACTCCTGTTTCCACTTGTTCAGAACCTTGGTGAAGTGCGCGCGCATCGGGGCGCCCATGTACTCTTCACCTTTCGCCGGAACGTAAGGTTCGAAACCGCTGATCGTGGTTTGCTGCTGTTGCTTTGCTTGGGTGGGCATGAAATGGACCGCCTCTACTCTTGTAATCCATTGCGCAGGATTGCTCCATCACCGACACCTGCCGGCCCTGCGGCTGCAAGCGGGCGAACTTACCAGATCAATTCGGCCCGCGCTACTCCCGGATGTCGAGGCCCCGGCGGGTGGCGCTTGTAAAAGTCAGGCAAGCTGTGTCTGGCGGTGGTGGAGACCTGTTCAATCACTGATTTTAGTCAATCCTGGAGCGTACGCTCGTATCGTTACAGTCCAGCGTTCTTGAGGCTGTGACCGCTGCGGGTTCTCGCTCGTTCCGGCAGATGGGTAGAATCGTCTCTTTTTTTCCGTTGAAGGAAAGGCCCAATGGCTCAGCCCTACAGTGCGCGCAGTCGTGCGATCGAACCGTTTCATGTCATGGCGTTGCTGGCGCGGGCCAATGAGTTGCAGGCGGAAGGCCACGACGTGATCCATCTGGAGATCGGCGAGCCGGACTTCACCACCGCTGAACCGATCATTCGCGCAGGGCAGGCGGCGCTAACCGCCGGGAAAACCCGTTACACCGCCGCGCGCGGTATTCCTGAACTGCGCGAGGCGATCGCCGGGTTCTATCAATCGCGCTATGGTTTGAACATCGATCCACGGCGGATTCTGATCACGCCGGGCGGTTCCGGGGCGTTACTGCTCGCCAGTGCGTTGCTGGTCGATCCCGGGAAACACTGGCTGTTGGCGGATCCGGGTTACCCGTGCAACCGCCACTTCCTGCGTCTGGTTGAAGGTGCGGCGCAACTGGTGCCGGTCGGGCCTGACGTGCGTTATCAACTGACCCCGGATCTGGTCGAGCGTCATTGGGATCACGACAGCGTTGGCGCACTGGTCGCCTCACCGGCCAATCCGACTGGCACCATCCTGACCCGCGATGAGCTGGCCGGGTTATCCAAAGCCATCAAGGCCAGACACGGGCATCTGGTGGTGGACGAGATCTACCACGGCCTGACCTACGGCACCGATGCGGCGAGCGTGCTGGAAGTCGATGACAGTGCTTTCGTGCTGAACAGTTTCTCCAAGTATTTCGGCATGACCGGCTGGCGACTCGGCTGGCTGGTGGCGCCGGACGCAGCAGTCAGCGAGTTGGAAAAACTCGCGCAGAACCTCTACATCAGCGCCCCGAGCATGGCCCAGTACGCCGCGCTGGCCTGTTTCGAACCGGACACCATCGCCATTCTCGAAGAACGCCGCGCCGAGTTCGGCCGTCGTCGCGACTTCCTGTTGCCGGCCTTGCGCGAGTTGGGTTTCAACATTGCCGTGGAGCCTGAAGGCGCGTTCTACTTGTATGCCGATATCAGCCAGTTCGGCGGTGATGCCTTCGCGTTCTGTCGACATTTCCTCGAAACCGAGCACGTCGCTTTTACGCCAGGGCTGGATTTCGGTCGCTATCAAGCCAGTCATCATGTGCGTTTTGCCTACACGCAAAACCTCCTTCGCCTACAAGAAGCGGTGGAACGCATCGCGCGTGGCTTGAAGAGTTGGCAAGGCTGATGCGCTTTTATCCAGAGCTTGAAGAAGCGCGACTGATCCGTCGTTACAAACGTTTCCTCGCCGATATCGAAACGGTTAACGGCGAGTTGCTGACCATTCACTGCCCGAACACCGGTTCGATGCTCAATTGTCAGGTCGAGGGCGGGCAGGTCTGGTTCAGCCGCTCCAATGACCCCAAACGCAAGTTGCCCGGTACTTGGGAAATCGGCGAAACCCCGCAAGGCCGCCTGTTTTGCGTGAATACTGCGCGGGCCAACGGCCTGGTCGAGGAAGCCTTGCAAGCTGGCGTCATCACCGAGCTAAACGGCTTTACCGCGTTGAAGCGTGAAGTCGCTTATGGTCAGGAAAAAAGTCGCATCGATTTTCGCCTCGAATACCCGAGCGGCCCGGCTTACGTGGAAGTGAAAAGTGTCACGCTGGGTTTCGACGGTACGCCGGTGGCAGCGTTTCCGGATGCGGTGACCCAGCGCGGCGCCAAGCATCTGCGTGAGTTGGCGCATCTGGCGCGGGACGGAATTCGCGCGGTGCAGTTGTATTGCGTCAATCTCAGCGGGATCGAGGCGGTGCGCCCGGCCAGGGAAATTGATTCAGCGTATGCCGAAGCGCTGCATGAAGCAGTCGCGTGTGGCGTCGAGGTGCTGGCGTACGGCGTGCGCTTGAGCCATGAAGAGATGGTTATCGACCGGCGCCTCGACGTGTTGCTCAACGGTTAAACATCGATCCACAGGCCTTGTGCGTCTTCGCGGCAAGGGATGACGGTGAGTGATTGCCCGGCGCAAGGCCCGGCCACGCATTCACCGTCCTCGATCAGAAACAGTGCGCCGTGGGTGGCGCACTGAATCAGGCTGTTGCTCGGGTCGAGAAACTGGTCGGGTTGCCATTCCAGCCCCACGCCCCGGTGCGGGCAGCGATTAAGGTAGACGTAGGCCTGGCCGCTGCGGCGCACGGCGAACAGCTTATTGCCGTCGATCTCGAAACCACGGCTTTTCGCTTCGGCCAGCTCGGCGCCTGCGCAGAGAAACTTCATGACTATCCTCTAGTGTCCGCTCGTGTCCGGATATGTCCGAGCTTGACGTTTAAATGCAAACAATTATCAAATGACGGCCTTCGTCCGCAGGGCGGCTGGCAGATGCCGAGGATACTTGGCCTGCCGTCCCGATGCCCGGGAAAACCACGTTCAAGGAAGCTGTGTATGCGCCTGAGTACCCGCGTTGCTGTGCTGTGTGTCGGACTTTTCGTCAGCCACCAGGCTGCAGCGGCTGATCTGCCGCAACGTTGGGTGAGTGCCGGCGGCGCGCTGTCGGAGTGGGTTTCGGCCTTGGGCGGCGAGTCGAAACTGGTCGGCGTCGACACCACCAGTCAGCATCCAGAATCTTTGAAAGCGCTGCCGAGCATCGGCTATCAGCGCAGCCTTTCCGCCGAGGGCATTCTCAGTTTGCGCCCGGACATTCTGATCGGCACCGAAGAAATGGGCCCACCGCCGGTACTGTCGCAAGTCAAAGCGGCCAAGGTGCAGGTGGAATTGTTCTCGGCGCAGCCGGATCTGCCGACGGTTGAGAAAAACGTTACCCGTCTCGGTCAATTGCTCGGCGCTGAAGCTCAGGCCAAACAACTGCTGGCAAGTTATCAACAGCAACTCGACGCACAAAAAGTGCGGGTTGCCGGCGCGCAGTCGAAACAGAAAGCCCCGGGTGTGCTGCTCTTGCTCGGCCATGCCGGTGGCAAACCGTTGATCGCCGGCAAGGACACCGCCGCCGACTGGCTGCTGCAACAGGCGGGCGGGCATAACCTCGCGACGCACACCGGTTACAAACCGTTCTCGGTGGAATCCCTTGCCAGTCTTGATCCGGAAGTCCTGGTATTCGCCGACCGTGCCTTGACCGGTGACGCGGCGAAAGCGGCGTTGTTCAAGGAAAACCCGATTCTCAATTCAAGCCGCGCGGCGAAAACCGGGCGGGTGCTGGAGCTGGATCCGACGCTGTTGGTCGGCGGCCTCGGCCCGCGCTTGCCGGCGGCGTTGAAAACCCTGTCTGACGGTTTCTACCCGGCCAAGAGCGGCCAATGACCACACTGGTCAAACCCCGCGGCTTGTTCATCGGCCTGACCCTCCTGTGTTTGCTGGCGATCTGGCTATCGTTGGCATTGGGGCCGGTCAGCCTGCCGCTGTTCGACACGCTGCGGGCGGCGTTGCGCCTGATCGGTGTGCCGCTGGCGCCGGACGGGCTGGAACAGGCTGAGCTGATTCTCGGGCAGATTCGTCTGCCGCGAACCTTGCTTGGTCTGGCGGTCGGCGGTGTGTTGGCGTTGTCCGGCGTCGCGATGCAGGGTTTGTTTCGCAATCCGCTGGCGGATCCGGGGCTGGTCGGTGTTTCCAGTGGCGCGGCGTTGGGCGCGGCGATCGCGATTGTCGGTGGTTCGTTTTTTGGCGGCATGCCGGAGTGGTTCGGGCCTTACCTGTTGTCGGTGTGCGCGTTCCTCGGCGGCCTCGGTGTGACGGCGCTGGTGTACCGACTCGGTCGCCGTAATGGCCAGACCAATGTCGCCACCATGCTGCTGGCGGGTATTGCCCTGACGGCACTGGCCAGTTCGGCGGTTGGACTGTTCACTTATCTGGCGGATGACGCGACTCTGCGCACGCTGACATTCTGGAATCTGGGCAGCCTCAATGGTGCGAGTTACGCGCGGTTGTGGCCGTTGCTGATCATCAGCGCCGGTGTTGCCTTGTGGCTGCCGCGTCGGGCGCGGGCGTTGAATGCGTTATTGCTCGGCGAGTCGGAAGCCGGGCATTTGGGTATCGATGTCGAGAAGCTCAAGCGTGAGTTGGTGTTCTGCACGGCGCTGGGTGTTGGCGCGGCGGTGGCGGCGGCCGGGATGATCGGTTTTGTTGGTCTGGTAGTGCCGCATCTGGTGCGCTTGCTGGCGGGGCCGGATCATCGGGTGTTGTTGCCAGCGTCGGTGCTGGCGGGGGCGAGCCTGTTGTTGCTCGCCGATCTGGTGGCGCGGCTGGCGCTGGCGCCGGCGGAATTGCCGATTGGTATCGTCACCGCGTTTATCGGTGCGCCGTTCTTTCTTTACCTGCTGTTGCGAGGACGTGCCTGATGCTGCGAGCGCACAATCTGCACATCCATCGCGGCCGCAAAACGGTGCTCAGCGAAGTTTCGCTGCAACTTGAACCGGGTGAAGTGCTTGGCGTGCTCGGGCCCAATGGTGCCGGTAAAAGTACGTTGCTCGGCGCCTTGTGCGGTGAATTGAAACCGAGCGAGGGCGAGGTGTCACTCGACGGCCAGGCGCTGACGCACTGGACGGGCACGCAACGGGCGCAACGTCTGGCCGTACTGCCGCAAGTGTCGACGCTGGATTTTGCGTTTCGCGTTGAAGAAGTGGTCGGCATGGGCCGCTTGCCTTATCAAAGCGGTCGAGTGCGCGATGACGAGATTATTGCTGCCGCGCTGGCAGCCGCCGATGCCGGGCATTTGAGCGGACGCAGTTATCTGGCGTTGTCCGGCGGCGAACGTCAGCGCGTGCATCTGGCGCGGGTGTTGGCGCAACTGTGGCCGGGGCAAGCCGGGCAAACGCTGTTACTGGATGAGCCGACGTCGATGCTCGATCCGCTGCATCAACACACCACGTTGCAAGCCGTGCGCGAGTTCGCTGATCGCGGCGCCGCCGTGTTGGTCATCCTGCATGATCTGAATCTGGCGGCGCGCTATTGTGATCGGGTGTTGCTGCTCGAAGGCGGGCGCCCGGTCGCGCTGGATACGCCGGAGCAAGTGCTGCGTCCGGACGCACTCAAAGCGGTGTTCGGTCTCGAAGTATTGGTGCAACCGCACCCGGAGCGTGGGCATCCGCTGATCATCGCCCGCTGAGTTTTTCATCGAGGTGAGTGCATGCGCGCAATCTGGTTGTTGGCGGTGTTGTGGTTGGCGGGGTGTCAGCATGTGGCTGTGGCGCCGCCGCCCGCTGGCGAAATTCTTGATCTGCGCAACGGTCAGGTGCTGACGGCGCAGCAATTGCTGATGCGACTGGCCGAGCCTGAGCGTGTGATCGTCGGCGAGCAACATGACAATGCCGATCATCACGCGGTGCAGTTTTGGTTATTGCAGGCACTTGGCGAGCAACGGCCGCAAGGCAGTCTGCTGCTGGAAATGCTCACGCCGGAGCAGCAATCGAAAGTTGATCAAGTGCGCCGTGCCGCTACGCCTCCTGCTGATCTTCCTGCCGCATTGGCCTGGCAGGACGGTTGGGACTGGAGTCTCTACGGGCCGATCGTTCGTTTCGCGCTCACGCAACCGTATCCGCTGCTGGCGGCGAATCTGGACACCGCCGAAATCCGCACCTTCTACCGTAACCCGCCGGTTTTAAAGGGTGAGCGCAGTAATGCAGCCCCAGTAAAAAGCACGTTGCTTGAGCAGATCAGTGATTCGCACTGTGGCCTGCTTCCGGAATCTCAAATGCCGGCGATGCTGGCGGTGCAGCAACAGCGTGATCGGCGTATGGCTGAACGTTTGCTGGCCGCGCCGACGCCTTCGCTGTTGCTGGCCGGTGCCTGGCATGCGCGCAAGGATGTCGGTGTGCCGGTGCATGTCGAGGATTTGGGTGCCACTGAAGCACCGACGGTTTTGATGTTGGCAGAGCAGGGCAGTGAGATGACTACGGCAATGGCCGATTACGTCTGGTTCACTCCTGTCACACCGAAGCAGGATTACTGCGAGCAAATGCGCAAACAGTTCGGCAAATGACTTTTCCACGGGCAAAAAAAGACCCGGTAAAAACCGGGTCAAATAACCGTGATTAGCCTGATGAGGAGATAATCTGAGAGTCCGAACCAAGGGCTTTTCAGAATATCGACTGATCTCGCGACCAGTTGTGATAATCATAGCGATTCTCATTACCGAGTCAACACCTGATTCCGGATTTATTTGATTTAGTCTGAGAAATGGCCGGAACGCCCCGCAAACAAAGGGCTTGAGCGTTAACCGTTGGTCGACGTCAATTGTGTGATCCGGCTGTTGAGCTGGCCGATGCGCCGCGCCATGCTCTCGATCAGGCTGTGAGCGATCTTTGGATTGCTGCGGGTCATGCTCAAAAATTGATCACCGGGGATCAGCATGATGGTACTCGGTTCGCGGGCGATCACCGTGGCGTTGCGCGGCTCGCGGGTGAACACCGCCATCGCGCCGAAAATTTCATCCTTGGGCACTTCGCCGACTTTCTGCCCATCAACAAACGCTTCGGCGTGCCCGTCGATGATCACGAAAACATGATCAGCGGCGTCACCTTGTTGAATCAGGATTTCGCCGGCCTCGACCCGTTTGAAACCATTGGTGCTACGAAACTCGCGCGGCTTCAGTTCTGCTACGGCGTGGGCCAGTATCGCGGTGTGCCCCAGCAGGTATTCGAGAAATTGCTCAGCCCGAGCGGGCTCTGCATACAAATGCTGAAATAGATCACGGCGCCGATAAGGCAGAAGACGCAGGGCGCCGTCACTGCTCAAGCGGCAATCCATCCAGGCTTCGCCACGTTGCAGACCGACCAAGTCGCCCTCCTGCCAATAGAACAGGGCTCGACCAGCGATGCTTCCGCTGATCACGCCATCGTTGAGCAGAAACAGCTGATCATTCGGCAGTCGCTCCAGCAAATCCTCAGTGGCCTCGACTTCAATCTCCAAACTGCACGGCTCAAGGCCTTGCAGCCATTGCGCTGGCAGACTCTGCAGCCGATTGATCAGCGCATCCACTGGCGCCGATTGTTCCCCCAGCAAATACATAACGGTCAGTTCTTGTGACGCGCGGAGATGGCGTCGAGCTGTTTGTTCAACGCGTCTTTGCGCTCGGCGGGAATGTCGTTCCAGTGCACGTCCATCAGCGCGCCTTCGATCGCATACAACAACACCTTCGATGCGCGAAACCCGCGGGTACGCACGGCCCGGTAGGCGTCCACCGCGCCCAGGCGACGCAAGTCCGAGGCGCTGTGGATGCCCACAGCATGCAGCCATTGCGCCGACGTCTTGCCAAGATTCTTCAGGTGTTGCAGTTCATCATTCATCAAGCCTCCTTGCGACGGCCGAACGGTGCGTGGGCGAGCTTCTCAGGAGTGTAGCCATCAGTAGGAAAAGCGTGGTTGTTTGGTCGGATTCGACGCAAAAGCTTCTAAGAAAGGGCGCTTGAAAGGGCTGCGAACGCAGAAAGGAGGGGAAAACACATAAAAGTAGGAGTGAGCCTGCTCGCGATGACGAACATCCAGACAGCACATTTGTTGAATATTGAACCGCTATCGCGAGCAGGCTCACTCCTACAGGAAATGTGCTGTGTCAGGGACTGATGAGTATGTCAGCGAGTGCGATAACGCAAACGCGTACCAAAATTCATCGACATCAAAATCTCGTCCGCACTCAACTCCGCCGGGAAATACGCCCCGGAAATCTGCGCATGAGCAAGGCTCGCCCCTTCAAGCGATGCATTACGGAAATCAATCCCGCGCAGATCAGCAGAACGGAAATATGCATCACGGAAGTCCACGCCATCAGCATTCAGCTCGCGCAGATCGAGACCGCGAAAATCGCCGCCGACCATGTCGATCGGGCCGTCCTGCGGGCGTTCCTTGTTGAAACCAGTGATGTCGTCTTTATGCAGCAAGGCATACAGCGGGGTGTCGAGAAGTTTCGGCTGGCTCATGTCACATCACCTGTTGGTTTTATGACGCCAGTATAGTGCCACTATTTGACGGCCGTGAAGCAAGCGAGGGCTTCACGGCCGAAATAGTTTCTTACAGGCCTGGCAGGCGTTGACGGATCTGTGCGACCACGGTGTCGAGGGTGCCGGATTCGTTGGTCTGCACGCGTTTGCTGCGCAGAATTTCTTCCGGCGTCAGCGCTTCACGATTGGCTTGTTGTGCTTCAATCACGGCCAGCGTGGCGTCGGACGGATCCTGTTTGTCGGCCTGACGAATCGCCAGCCAGCTCTCGATCACCGCTTGCGGCGCGTTGCAGTCGAGGATCAGGAACGGCGTGCCAGTGGCTTCAGCAATTTTCGCCGCGTTGTCACGTTGTTCGCGCTTGAGATAAGTCGCGTCGATAACCACCGGGAAACCGGCGTGCAGGATCACTTCAGCGATTTCATGCAGACGCGCGTAAGTCGCGGTGCTGGCGTCGGCGCTATAAATGCCGGCCTGTACATCATTGGCAACGGTTTGCTCGCCGAACAGACGCTTGCGCTCAACGTCGGAACGCAGGCGAATGGCGCCCAGTGCTTCAACCAGACGCATGGCCACGTGGCTCTTGCCGACAGCGGAAACGCCGTGGGTGATGGCCATGAAGCGCGAAGGAATGGTGCTGTAACTTTCCGCCAGGTTGGCGTAGTTGCGGTACTGACGCAGGGTGGTCGCGCGCTGCACCGGAGTCGCGTCGGCCGGCATGCTGAACAGCGCCACTTTTGCGCGAACCATTGCACGGTAGGCTTTATAGAAGTTCAGCACTTCCAGACCCTGGTAATCGCCGGTCAGCTCCAGGTACTGGCTGATGAAGCGGCGCGCGAGGGATTTCAGGCCACGGTCTTCCAGGTCCATCGCGAGGAAACCGGTGTCGGCCCAGACGTCAGTGAAACGGAAAGGCTCGTTGAATTCGATGCAGTCGAAGATCACCACTTTGCCGTCGATGACAGTAGCGTTGCCGAGGTGGATGTCACCGTGACATTCACGGGTGAAACCGTCGGCCTTGCGCTGGGTGAACAGAGGCTTGAGGCGCTCGAAGCTGCTTTCGGCCCAGGCTTTCAGCGCGTCGAGTTGCAGCAGGTCATTTTTGTCGCTGAGGAACGGCAGGATCTGTTCGAAGTTTTGCGACACCGGCGCCATCACGCTTTCCGGGGTGCCAGCATCGTGTTCGGCCGGGACTTTTGGCGCGCTGAGGTGGAAGTGCGCGATCTGCTGCGCCATCTCATCAATGTGCTGGGTGGTCAGCTCGCCATTCGCTTGCAGGGTGCCGAGCAAACCGGTCTGCGGGAACTGGCGCATTTTCAGCAGGTATTCGATGGCCGGGCCGTCACCGCCCAGTTGCGGTGCTTCGACGCTGCCGGTGACTGGCAACACTTCCAGATACAAATCATCGGTCAGGCGCTGGTTCAGGCGCAGTTCTTCGGCGCAAAAGTGCGCGCGCGATTCGAGGCCGGTGAAGTCGAGGAAGCCGAAATTCACGGGCTTCTTCACTTTATAAGCAAACGGACCGGTGAGGATTACCCACGAGATGTGCGTTTCGATGACCTGAAACCCTTCGACAGGGTGCGGGTAGAGGGCCGGGTTTTGCAGGGCAGCGATCAGTGACTGGCTCACGGGCGATCCTTCAGAGAGGGGGGAAATTCGAGGCGGCTATTATGGCCGCTCGCCAGCCTGACGCAAACCTCGGAGCGCTCCTGTTGAGGATGAATAAAGTGCGTATAATCCGCCGCCATGACTCGAACTCGATCTCCCCGTACCAAGAAAAAACCACCTTCCAAGGGCCTTAGCCCGTGGTTGAGCTGGGCCATTAAACTCAGTCTGGTCGGCCTTGTCGTGCTGGCCGGCTTCGCCGTTTACCTCGATGCCGTGGTGCAGGAGAAGTTCTCCGGCAAGCGCTGGACCATCCCGGCCAAGGTTTACGCGCGCCCGCTTGAGCTGTTCGTCGGACAGAAGCTCAGCAAGGACGATTTCCTCACTGAACTCGATGCCCTCGGCTATCGCCGCGAAGCCGTGAGCAACGGCCCCGGTGCTGCTGCGGTCAACGGCAACACGGTTGATCTGAACACCCGTGGCTTCCAGTTCTATGAAGGCCTGGAAAAACCGCAACCGGTGCGCGTGCGCTTCTCCGGCGATTACGTCGCCGAGTTGTCGGCGACCAACGGTTCCAAGCTGTCGGTGGTGCGTCTTGAACCGCTGATGATCGGCGGCATTTATCCGAAAAATCTCGAAGACCGCATTCTGATCAAACTTGATCAAGTGCCGCCGTACCTGCTCGAAACCCTGGTGGCTGTCGAAGACCGCGATTTCTACAGCCACTGGGGCGTGTCGCCGAAGTCGATTGCCCGCGCTGTCTGGGTCAACACCTCGGGCGGCAAAATGACTCAGGGCGGCAGTACGCTGACCCAGCAGTTGGTAAAAAACTTCTACCTGACCAGCGAACGCAGTCTGACCCGCAAGCTCACCGAAGCGATGATGGCGATGCTGCTGGAGCTGCATTACGACAAGAAAGAAATTCTTGAGGCCTACCTCAACGAAGTGTTTGTCGGTCAGGACGGTCAGCGTGCGGTGCACGGTTTCGGTCTGGCCAGCCAGTTCTTCTTCGGCCAGCCATTGTCCGAGCTGAAGCTGCATCAGGTTGCGCTGCTGGTCGGCATGGTCAAAGGTCCGTCCTATTACAACCCGCGTCGCAACCCGGAACGCGCACTTGAGCGTCGTAACCTGGTGCTCGACGTGCTTGAGCAACAAGGTGTGGCGACCGCCGAGCAAGTCGCAGCGGCGAAGAAAATGCCACTGGGTGTGACCACCCGCGGCAAACTGGCCGACAGTTCCTTCCCGGGCTTTATCGATCTGGTCAAACGTCAGCTGCGTGAAGACTATCGCGACGAAGACTTGACCGAAGAAGGCCTGCGGATCTTCACCAGTTTCGACCCGATTCTGCAGATGAAGGCGGAAGCCTCGGTCAACGACACTTTCAAACGTCTGTCCGGGCGCAAAGGCTCCGACGATGTTGAAGCGGCGATGGTCGTGACCAACCCGGAAACCGGCGAAGTGCAGGCGATGATCGGCAGCCGTCAGGCCAGTTACGCAGGCTTCAACCGCGCGCTCGATGCCGTGCGGCCGGTGGGTTCGTTGATCAAACCGGCGGTGTACCTGACCGCGCTGGAAAAACCGAGCAAGTACACGCTGACCAGTTGGCTGTCGGATGACCCGTTGTCGGTCAAAGGCGCGGACGGTCAGGTGTGGAAACCGCAGAACTACGATCGTCGCTCCCACGGCACGGTGTTCCTCTATCAAGGTCTGGCGCATTCCTACAACCTGTCGACCTCGCGTCTGGGTCTGGAAGTCGGTGTGCCGAACGTGCTGAAAACCCTCGGGCGGCTCGGCGTAACCCGTGAGTTCCCGGCGTTCCCGTCGATGTTGCTGGGTGCCGGCGGCATGACCCCGATCGAAGTGGCAACCATGTACCAGACCCTCGCCAACGGCGGTTTCAACACGCCGATGCGCGGGATTCGCAGCGTATTGACCGCCGAGGGCGAACCGCTCAAGCGTTATCCGTTCCAGATCGAGCAGCGTTTCGATCCGGCGTCGATCTACCTGATCCAGAACGCCATGCAGCGCGTGATGCGTGAAGGTACCGGTAGCTCGGTTTACAACGTCTTGCCGAAAACCCTGACGCTGGCGGGCAAGACCGGTACCAGTAACGATTCGCGGGACAGCTGGTTCGCCGGTTTCAGTCAGGATCTGCTGGCTGTGGTCTGGTTGGGTCGCGACGATAACGGCAAGACGCCGTTCACCGGCGCCACCGGTGCGTTGCAGGTCTGGACCAGTTTCATGCGCAAGGCCGACCCGCTGCCGCTGGACATGCCGCAACCGGACAACATCGTTCAGGCGTGGGTGGATTCGCGCACCGGACAAGGCTCCGATGCCAACTGCCCGGGCGCGGTGCAGATGCCGTATATTCGCGGCAGCGAACCACCACCCGGCGCCGCGTGCGCAAGCGAAACGCCTGCTTCCGGCGAGTCGGTGATGGATTGGGTCAAGGGCTGGATGAATTAAGCAAAGAGGGTTTCAAGTGAACAAGTGGTTGATTCCAGCGGTGACCGCCGTGGCTTTGCTCAGCGGCTGCTCTACCGTACAGCGTGGTTCAATTCCGGTGGTTGATTCCGGGACTGCGGTGTCCAACAGCGAACGCATTTCGGCCAATGGCGGTTTCCGTCAAACCACGGTGAAGCGTCCTGCGCAGGGCCAGACTCAGGCCATTCCGCAGGGTGATACCGGCGTGGTGGTGATGGTTCCGGGTGGCGGCGCTGCCGTGTCGACGCCGATCAGCTCTTCGCCGATCGTACCGGGCCCGGCGTCCGGCGGTATCACGGCGGGGCCTTACAACCCTGCGCCAGTCGAGTCGGCGCCGGTCAATACCGGCACCTACAACATGCCGTCGACGCCGAGCGGGATTCCGTCGGCCAGCAGCGGCGGCGGTTTATCGGCTGACGAGCAACTGGACGGTCCGGTGCTCGCCTTGCTGACCACTGCGCAACAGCAACAGGCCGGTGGCGACCTCAACGGTGCGTCCTCCAGCCTCGAGCGTGCGCAACGTGTCGCGCCGCGTGAGCCGCAAGTGCTTTATCGCCTCGCGCAGGTACGCATGGCTCAAGGCGATGCACCGCAAGCCGAGCAGTTCGCCCGTCGCGCCCTGACCATGGCCAATGGTCGTCCGGATCTGCAGGCGAGCCTGTGGGAATTGATCGCGCAGTCCCGTGAGAAACAAGGCGATTCCGCCGGCGCCGCTCAGGCCCGTCAGAAGGCCAAGGTTTCGCTGTGATGGATGCACGTTTCCCGAAAATCGCCGATCAGCTGTTGCTGATCGAGCGCGAACTGCGCACACAGGGCTGGTGGGATGAGGTGCAGCCGTCGGCAGAAGCCTTGAGCAGTGTCGAACCGTTTTCGGTCGATACGCTGGACTTCGAACAATGGCTGCAATGGATCTTCCTGCCGCGCATGAAAATGATCCTCGAGCAGGATCTGCCACTGCCGAATGCCTCGGGCATTCAGGAAATGGCCGAAATGGTCTTCGCCCAGCGCAACCTGGGTGGCAAGGATCGTCAGTTGCAGGTGCTGCTCAAAGAGTGCGACCTGCTGATCACGGCCTCACGTTAACCCCCGATCCTTTTCGGGGCCCGGTAACCCCGATCCTGTCGGCGTGTACACCGGAAACTGTAGGAGCTGCCGAAGGCTGCGATCTTTTGATCCTGTTTTAAAAACAACATCAAAAGATCGCAGCCTTCGGCAGCTCCTACACATATCTATTCACAATTCTGTGCAATCT
>NZ_JASCPK010000151.1:0-14173 GCF_029959385.1 Pseudomonas sp. PS01303 | reverse complement strand
GAATCTCAAGGAGTTTTCCGTTTCGACTGCGCCGGAAGTGGGGCGAATTATAGACGTCTGGGATCTGCCGTCAACGTCTATTTTCATATTTCTGTCACATTGGTCAAAAAAGCCCGCAAACACGAAGACCGACCCCAAGGGGTCGGCCTTCGTAGCCCTGCTCTTCTATATATAAGCTGCGATCGCTGTACCTGAGCCTCACGGATAGCTAAACGACTTAACCAACGTCAACTCCCCCACCGCGCGCATCGGGATAAGGAACGTCTCCATCTTCTCGCTCGGTGTTCCCTCTTCAGTGATCACCGTTACCTGCGCCGTGGTTAACGGCTGCACCGCGTCATCCCCTCCCTCTTCATCTCCACGATAGCCACCGCCGTAATAATTCACGTAAACCAGATACTGACCCTTGATCGGTGCCGGCATGGCGAAGATTTCCGGGCCGTAACCAGTGGTGACGTCGACATCCAGCGCTGCACCGTTTGGCGCGACGCGATTGCCGTACCAGATGTGCGCGCCATCGGGCGTCACCAGATGCAGGTCGAGGTCGGTACCGTCGCTGTCCCATGCCAATAAAACGCGAAGCTTGGCCGGGGTCGCGCCCCCGCTGGTGTTGAGAAACTGCGTGCGGTGTCGATGCTGACCGTCGGGACTGCGCACTTCGACACTGTTGCTGCCATTGGGGAAGGAGAACGGTCGGTCAAAACGTCCGGATTCGTCGATCTTCAACGGCATGCTCACACCGTTGACGATCAATCGACCCGGCTCGTTGCCCTTCGGCGTGGCTTTGATCTCGCCACTGATGCGCGCGGTCTTGGCCTGGCCAACCGGCGTGTTCACTGACGAGGCCGGGTAGTTGACGGTCTGACGAAAACTTTCGCCCTCGCCTTCGGGCGCGCCGCTGCGCCAGCCACCGACCGGCGTGTCGAGTTTGACGCTGTCTGCAGCCATGGCCACGGGCAGCACATTAAAGGCACAGAGCAGCAGCAAGACCTGTGGATAACGGAGTGTCATGGTCTATTCCAGCAAAAGGTGACGGGCGAGCCCTTCGATGTAGGTTTCATCCTGGCCATTGGGGTGTGCTTCAAAGGCCAGGTGCAGATATTCGTGAGTCAGATCGAGGCGATCCTGCAAGGTCAGCACGCCGCGCACATAAATGCGCTGGCGTTCGCGGTCGACGTAAGGTCGTCCGAACGCGAGTTTGCACACGGCAAATGTGCTGACTTCGTTGTAGCCGGTTTCGCTGTCCAGTTTTGGCCGCCAGCCACGACGCTGTTTTTGCAGCCAGTCCTGCGCGCCGGGCAATGCTTGGCAAGAAGCAGTCGGGTTATCCCAACGGCTGAGGCTGGCGCGCGGATAGGCGTGTAGCAAAATCGCGTCATATCGTTGCCCCGCATTCGCCTGCTCGACAGCCTGCTGCCAAGAGAGTTTGTCCGGGCCGGGCTGATCCGAGTGATAAGTGACCGTGCTGCCGGCCAATACCAGATCGGCTGTCCACGCGGCAATGTTGCGCGATTCGACAGAGGCCGGACGCGGCGCAACTCGCTGCCGATTGCTGCTGTCATCAATGCTCAGGCAATCGCCATTGCGCGTCGCGTTCTGCAATAGATAGGTGCGAATGGCGACGGCAAGCGCTTTGGCAGCTTCAGCGGGTTCGGCTTTGGCTTCGCGCTCGAGGACTCGGGCGACGTATTCTTCGCGATCCACGCGGGCGACGAGTTTGTCGTTGAGCAGAAACAGTTCGCCGTCGCTGTGGATATCCAACGCGTTGCCGTTGGCGAACTCGACGCGGTAGTCACCCAATAATGAACCCGATGCCGCGATACGTTCGCCCGCTAAAACCCTCGAAGCCGGATATTTCGAAAACAGGCCGACTTCTACACAGCGCCCCGCTTCCGCCGGCCATACCACTGGCAACACGGTCGACAGCGCCTGCCCGAAATGACGCAAGACCATCTGACTGGTGCCGCGCCCGCCCGCCCAGATCGGCGAGCCGTCAGCCGTCCACCCCGCAAATCCACCCTGCCGTGACTGGGGATCCTGATCGCCGAGCCAACTCCAGGTTTTCACCCGTAGACGTCCGCCCAGTTCACCGACGACATTGCCGTCCGCTGCATTAAGCAGCACATCGAGCAGTACCCGCCGCGCCTGATCCTGCGCCGGCAAAGTCGCCAACACGTTTAGCAACTCAATTACAGAAACTCGTTGAGCGGGCTGCACCGATGGCAAATCCAGCAACCACGACGGCGCCTGCCGCGCCTGCCAATAAGCACGCCAATCCCCAGCCGCTATCCCCAACCGCGAAGGCTCGAAATACAACCCGCAAGACTTCACCAACGCCTGATCACGTTCGATCTTGCCGCCCGCCGTGCAGCAATAAACCTCTTCCTTCGACTGCCCGCGACATTCATATGCCGGTTCCTGCGCGCCGGTATCCACCAGCCACGCATAGACGAACAACTTCCACAGACTGCCCAGAGGCGTGTCCAGCGTCGGTGGCAACGGTTCGCGAGCAATCAACTGCGTGTGATTCAGCGACAACAACTCGCCTTTATAAGCCAGACGCAGCGGCTCATCCTGCGCCGTCGCCAGCGCAGGCATCACACACAACATCAGCCACAGCAGCGAGCGGATCATGTCAGTTGACCGTGACCTGACCGAGCGCGGCTTTCGCTTCCTGGGCCTGATGCTGCGGCGCGTAAATCTGGGTGAAGCGCACCGGCGGCAGGTTGAACTGGCCTTTCTGCGAGAAACGCACCAGATGACGCAGACGCAACTCGCCGCTCAGCGCATCCACCGGCACCGCGTAAGCCAGTTGTCCCGGTTCGAAGCGCGCCTTCTCCAGCGCGGTCGGCTCAGTGCCTTCCTTACCCTGCAACTTGATCCCCCACGTTGTGCGCTCGACATCGGCACCCGGCGGCAACGGCACTTCGAGCATGCCGTAACGCAGCGGCTTCGGCGCTTTGCTGGTGAGGATCACTTCGTCCAGATACAGGCTGTCGCTGGACAACGGCTTGCTACCGACCGGCTCCAGTTTGAAGGTGAAGGCTTCGTCGCCCGGCACCAGTCGCGACAGACGACGGGTGATAGTCACGGCCATCGGATCGACCGCCGGTTGCTGAGTCTGGAAGCTCAGCGCCGCGCGCAATGGACGCTCCTGAGTACCGGAAACCGTCAACACGCTTGGCACCGGCGTCGCGCCCTGCCACGTCCAGTACATCTCACCGGTTGCACCGTAGTTTTTCTTCCAGCCTTCACCCGGCGTCAGCGCGATGGTCGGCGAGGCTTGAGCGATGCTGCGCTGCAGCCAGGCCAACGCCAGCGCTCGCTCCAAAGTCGATTGCTGCGGCAACAGACGTTGCAACAAAGCCTGCGCGCGCACCTGATCAAACGGTTGCAGCGACAGATTCAGCGCTTCGGCAAATGGCTGCGAACTGACCGACAGACGCTGTTGCGCAGCGCCCACCTGACGATTGAAGGTTTCCGGCAAGGTCACTTTCGACTGCGCAGCCAACGCGGCGGTCAACACCCGCGCCGCCGCCAGACCGAGCGCCGAATCCGGATCGCTCATCACCAGACTGTCCTGGCCATCGTCGAGCATGGTTTCGGCATTGCCTTCACCAGCCTTGGCCAGATCCTCCATCAATCCTGTCAGCAACGTATTCACCGGCAGATGCATCTGCTTGGCGAACGACAGAATCAACGCGCGCTGCAGCAACGGTGTGTTCGGCGCTTGTTTGGCGTAAACCTCCAACACTCGCTGCCAGTGCTCCGGCGGCAAGGTCAGTTCCAGCACTTGGCTGGCGTTGAAGTCGGCGTAATAAGCGTAAGCGGTGAGGAACGCATCCGGCTCACCGTCGTAGCCCCACCAAGTGAAGCTCGCCGATGGCCCGGCCATTTGCACCAGACGCAGACGGCTGTTTTGCATGATCAGGCGCAAGCGATCGCGGATCTGCGGGTTCGACGCCAGCGATGGATAAGCGATGCTCAACGGCAGCAAGCGGCTGGCCGTTTGTTCGACGCCGCCGTACGGATAGCTGAGCAGATCATCAAGCGCCGAGCGGAACAGCGCTTGCGGACTGTCGTCCAGACGCAAGCGAATATCGGTGGCATCCACTGGCAGGCTTAACGGCGTATCGCCGCTGGCGACGTCGAGACTTTGCGTCTGCGTCACTTGCCAGCCATCACCCGTCGCGCTGAGGCGTACAGCCAAGGCATCAGCAGTTTTACCGTCCTGCACCAGTTCCGCAGTCCATTCGCTGGAAGCCAATGCGAACCCTGGCAGTGGCAGGTAATTGATGCCGTTGTTCAAAGTCACCGGCAGACGCTGTTCGGTGCCAGCGTAGTGAGTGACCAGTTCAGCCTTCACCGGTTTCTCGGCCTGACTGAACGCGAACACACCAAGCTGTGGCTGATCACCTTTGCGGAATTTGCTCGGGCCACTCCACTTCAGGTAGAGCGGTTTTTCCGAGCGCACGAACTGCTTCTTCTGCCCGACCTGACCGTCGTCGGCGATCGCGCGGGCGGTGATGCGCCAGCGGGTCAGCGAGTCTGGCATCTTGAAGGTGAAGCGGGTTTTGCCGTCGGCACCGGTCAACAACTCCGGTTGCCAAGCGGCGGTGTCGACGTCTTCACGGCGCGGACGCTCGAGCACTTTCACCCCGCGCTCACTGCGGTTGGCTTTGCCCGGCGCACCCGGACTGCCCGGCAGCGCGACGTCATAACTGATGAACGACAGGCTGGCGCTGGTGCGCACGTTGTTGCGGCGCGGGTGATAGAAGAACTGGTCGATGGTCGGCGCGACTTCCGGTTGCAGCGCGTAGACCATTTCGTCGACAACACTGACGGTCAGATGCGCGGGTACCGCTTTGCCGGCGAACTGCGTGGTCAGGTCAACCGTGACGGTGTCGCCCGGCAGATAGACCTGTTTGTCAGTGCTGATCGCCACGTCGATTTGCGGCGCGACCACTTTGATCCCGGCATTCTGGAAGCTGTACTGACCGCCCTTGGTGTAGAGCACGGAGAAAGTCAGGTTCGGCGCGAAGTTGTCTTTCACCGGGATGCGCGCGCGGTACTGGGTGTCGCTGAGTTTTTCCAGTTTCAGCCAATCACCGCCCTTGGCCAGCAGCGCGGTGGCTTCGACTTTGTCGCGCTCCAGCGACAGCAAGGCATCGCTGACCGGCTCCGGGAACGTGATCAGCGCCAGCGCCTCATCGCCAGCCTTGTACTCGGGTTTATCGAGGACGATTTCCACGGTGCCCGGCACTGCTTTCACACCATCGCCAGTGACCGAATGCCCGGTGGCACCGAGCACGCGACCGTGTTGGTCTTTCAAGGTCAGGTTGTAAGTGCCGGGACGATCAAACACCAGACTGAAGCCCTTGTCCGTCGCCGCGAGTTTGCCTTCGCCCGTGCTCTGGTCTTCCAGGCGCACCCAGCCGTAAGTGCTCGGCGTCACCGCTTTGCTCTGCTCGCTGCCGCCCTCGTTGGCGTAGCTGAACGCAACCTTGTCGCCGACCGCGCTAAAGCGTTGCGGCGCGCTCAAGCGGAAGCTTGCGGCGCCACGGTCAATCAGGATTTCCTTGGTGGTCTTGACCCGATACGCCGCGCCATCGCTGGCAAACACGGTGAGCATGTAGCGGCTCGGTTTGTCGGCGGCCGGCAGGTCGAGGGTCGCGTTGCCCTTGCTGTCGGTGGTCAGTTCGGTGCTGGTCAGTTCCACCGGGAATTGCCCGAGGTATTGCAGCTCGTTGTCGACCATCGACAGTTGTTGGGCGCGCAGACTCAAGGTCAGTTTGGCGTTGGCCACCGGTTTGCCGTCCGGGTACAGCAGCACCAGACTGCCCTTCACCGGTTCGCCGGTGCGGTAATCCTGTTTGGCCAGGTTCAGCGAAATCTCGAAGTGCGGCTTGATGTACTCGGCTACACGGAAAGCGCTGCTGTAGGCCTGATCCTTGTAGTTGAAACGAATCTCGTAACCGCCCGCCACCGCGTTATCCGGCAACTGGAAGCGGCCCTGAGTGCCGGCCTTCGAATCGAGTTTCAAATCGAGGCGCTGCAACTCGGTGCCCGTCGCATCCAGCACCGCGACGCTGACATCCGCCGCCCCCGGTAACACCGAATCCCGCGCATTCTTGAACTCTCGGCCAACGATCTTCAACGACACCCAATCACCCGGGCGATACAGCGGCCGGTCGGTGAAGGCATACAGTTTGGTGTCGTAGATTTCGCTGTCGTAATAGAAGTTTTCGGAGACGAACACCCCGCCCTCTTCGTCCTCGCCGATGACGAACGAGCGCTCAGGGCTGACGTGTTTCAGGCGCAGCAAACCATCGGCATCGGTCGCGCCGCTGCTCATCACGCCGAGGCCGTCAGTCCACAGCACATTGACCTTCGGCACCGAGCTGCCTTCGTGTTTGCGCGCGGCCCAGACCAGCAATTCATCGCCGGCAATCTTGCTCACCGCGACGGTGTTGGAGACGAAGACCATGGTGGTCGCGCGGTACTTGCCGATCAGTGCTTCGACCAGATACAGACCCGGCTTCAGATTGCCCAACGGGATGTAAACGTTGCCCGGTGCGACGCTGACGAAATCACTGGAAGACCCGGCAAGATTCACCCCTTCCGGTGGCTGAATCGGTTTGGCCTGCCACAACGGATAGCGGAACTGGCTGACCACCGGCAGACCCGGAATCAACGCAAATTGCGGCTGCGCGTCGTACGGCGTCGGTGCGGCGATGGCGTTGCCCATCTTCAGTTCCGGCACTTCCTCGGTGACCTGTTTGCGCGACTCATAAGAGAACGCGCGCTGCATCACCCGACGGGATTTGCGGTACCAGTTGTCCCACAGGTACGCGAGGGTGTTGGACAAGCCTTCGCCCTTGAACTGGCCATCGCTGACCACGCGGTGCAGGTTCTTTTGGCGCTTGAGGAAGTCCAGCGGTTTGTCGATGCGGTACACACGAATGTCGGCGCCGCCATACGGTTCCATACGGAATCGACGGTAATCGCGGCCCGGCGCTTCGAGGCGAACCATTGCCTGTTCATCACTGGCGAAACTGCTGTCGGCGAGCAGGAAAAAGCTTTCACCGGAGACCGGCGTATAACCGCTCGGCTCGACGGTATCTTCGGCATTCACTGCCGAAAAAGGCAGGGTTAATACCAACAGTAGGGGCAGGAAACGCAACATGCGGGCACCGGTCATTGGGAGAGAAAGTTCAGTCGATAGACGCCGATGAAGTTGGGGTTGGCTGCGTCGGGTATCCATCGGGTGTCCTTCCATGTCATGAGTTGCTGCAGGCTTGCCGAACGCATGCCGTTGTCAGTCGGGGTGGTGGTGCCGGTGTGATAGGCGATGTAGCGGCCCATCCAGATCATCAGGTGCTGGTCGTCGCCCTGATCGAAAAACATCAAATCACCCGGCCGCGCCTGCGACACGTCGCGGCTGACCAGATGGCTGTTGAACTGAATCAGTTTGATCGCGTTGACGTAAGGCCCGACCTTGCCGCCACCCTGCTGCCATTGCTGGGCGAGCTTGCGTTGGTCATCGGTCAGCGACAGCTCCGGCGGCAGATAACGATTGGACAGGCCATTGCTGCGCAGCCATTTATCGTCGTGGACTTTCAGCGCTTCGTTGGCGGCGAAACGCACCAGCCCGGCGCAATCCTGTTGATACCAGCGCGGGCTCGGGCCCTGGCTCAGTTGCTCCTGAGCGATGCGCACGAACCAGGCGCGAAACACCTGGGACTGTGCCGGATCCAGCGCCGGCGCCTCGACGGCTCGGGCACCCGCACTGAGTAACAGTGCGAGCAAACCGAGACTGCGGATCAGTGTCGTCACAGTGCTTTCCATTCCAGCGGCAGCCATTGCCAGTGACCGTCAGGCTCGCTGCCTTCGGGCAAGGTCAGCGCGTATTTGCCGTAACCGCCGAGGGTGCGCAGTTTCGGGATCAGGTAGGTTTGCGCGGCGTTGTAAAACACCGGTTCCATGTCCTGCGGCAGGCTGTCGAGGGTTTCCTGCTGCATCAGTTGCGCCATCGAATCCGGGCCGAAGTAGATCGGCATCAGCACATCTTTCGGCAGCACGTCGGCCATCGGCGGGAAGCGTTTGTCGAGGGTGCCGAGGGCCTTGTCGACGAGTTTGTCATCGAGGGAGAAGAGCAGCGTCGAACCGTGGCGCGCGAGGCTGACTTTCATGAACGCCTTGCCGGAAATAGCCTCCGGGTTCTCGGCATCTTTGGCTGCGTAAGGGCCGAAGTTGGAGCTGACCTGACGCTGCCAGACATGGTTCAGGCCTTCCTGTTTCTCGACCACCGGGAATACGTTTTCTTCAACATCGGACTCAAACGCGCCGACCATCGAGCCGAACAATTTGCCGAGGTCGCCGTCGAGTTTGCCGCTGTCTTCATCTTTCAGACTGGCAACCAACAGCGGCGTGTACAAACGCGAATCGGCATACCAGCACAGGCCCGCTGCACCCGCGACATGTTCGGTGAGGGTTTGCGCCACGGCCTCTTCGGCACCGAGTTTTACCAGCAGCGGTTTTTGCGGTTCGGCCGCGACCGGCAAGGTCACGCAGGCACTGGCACCGAGCGGCATCGCCTGCCAGACCGGTTTGAAATCGAAGTCCGGCTGGTTTTCCAGTTCGTCCATCGCGAGGTAGCTGTGCCAGCCCTTGTCGTCCATGTCGAAACGCAGCCCGGCGAAGTTCGGGATGAAACGCTGATAACCCATGGCGAGGACGCTGGAATTGACCGACAAGCGCTGTTTGGTTTCCGGGGTTTTCGCTGGCAGACCGAAGGCTTCGGGGAACAGTTTTTCGCCATTGAGCAGCGCCGCGAATGCCTGCGGTGAAACGTGACCCGACTCTTCGGAGGCGCCGCTTTCCGGGTCGTAATACTTGGCCGGGTTGGACAGCACCACCAGTTTGTCGCCGTGAGAAGCGAACAGCAGGGCTTTGCTCGCGTTGTAAGTCAACTGATAGAGCGGCACGGTGTCGCCACCGACCTTGATTTCGGCAATCTGGCTGAGTTGCGTGTCATCCAGTGCGACCTTCGCCAGCGGCTCGAGCAATTTGGCCAGACCGCCGCGATCCATCACCAACAGGAAATCCTTCAGGCGACCATCCGCCCCGCGCCACAGCGCCACGTCGGCCGGTTGATCGAAAAGCGCTTCGATCAGGCTGTCCTGCAACTTCAGATCATGCTCGTAGATGATCCGGCGCAGGCTGCCGATCAGGCCGAGACGATCGGCGTGGGTTTCGTAATAGAAGACGAAATCTTCGGTGAGCGTGGCTTTGAGGAACGGCACGGTCAGCAAGTCTTTGGGCAACTGGCTCAGGGAATGTGTTTCAAGCAACGCGTCCGGACGGCTCAGACCGAGCTTGTCACTGGCCAATTCCGCTGGCGGCGCCTTGGGTTTGAGCAGCAGCCAGCCAAAACCACCCGCCACGCCAGCCACCAGGCACAACCCGGCCAGCAGCAATGGCCAGCGCCGCGAAGGTTTCGCCGCTGGCGTGTCGACAGCCGAAGTCACAGTGTTTTCGCTCATCTTTTCAAAGCCCGATTTCATCCGTGCAGCGGGATGCTTATTAATAGTTGAAAGTCTTTACCAGCAGCAAATCACTGATCGCCCGCAGGGGCACGATGAACGTTTCGCGTTTTTCGTCGACGGTGTTTTCGTTGAGCACCAGCGTGATTTGCGAGGTGATCACCTCGTTCTGATTGCTGGTCTCCTCGAAGTTATAGCCGCCGTTGCCGAAGTTGCCCCAATAGTTGACGTAAACCAGATAGGTGCCATGCAGCGGCGCGGTCATGGTGAACATTTCCGGGCCGGGGCCATCGACGCCATCCGGGTCGAGCCCGCCGCCATTGCTCAGCGCCGGCTGCGCCCAAAACGCATGCTGACCGTCGGGCGTGACAATGTGCAGATCGAGTTCGGCTTTCGGATCGTCCCATCCCAAGACAAGACGAATTCGCGCCGGCGTGCGCAAATTGTTTGCTTCATAAAATTGCACACGCTTGAGCGACTGGCCTTCGGCGCTGATCACCTCGACGCTGTTGGAGCCGGCGCCGAACGCATACGGCCGGGCGAAACGCCCCTGGTCGTCGGTGTACAGATTCAGTGGATTGCCATTCACCGCAAGGCTGTGTGGCGGGCGCTGATGTCCGATGGCCTTGAGCTGACCCTGGATCATCGTGCGATTGCGCTGGATGCCGCGATCGATCGGCGGCGTCGGGTAGGCGATTTGCGGGTTTTCCGTACGATCGAGCAAGCCGTGATAGCGCCAGCCACCGACCGGTTCAGACAGTTCGGCAGTCGGCGCGGCCCACAGCACTGGCGCGCAGGCCAAACTGATCAACAGCAAAAGAAGTGAACGCATGTAATGCCTCCTGCCATGCCTGAACGAAACCTTGCACCCGATCCTCGGTACTTCACAGCGGTGAAACTGCGTTTCGTCTGAAAGACCCGTGACTGTCGGGTCGTAGAAGGCGCGAAGATTAGCCATTTGGTGGTTTTTTAACAATCGGATACAGGTGCGATGGCTGTAGGAAACTGGCCTTTTGAAGGTTGTGAGCCGATTAGGAAAGTTATTCGGCTCACAAAATGAGCCGAATAAGCCTCCGCATTCCAAAATCACCGCTAACCCTGTGGCGAGGGGATTTATCCCCGTTGGGCTGCGCAGCAGCCCCAAAAGCTACGAGCACCTATTTTCAGGTCTACCGAGTCAGCATTGATTTACGACTGCTGCGCAGCCGAACGGGGATAAATCCCCTCGCCACAAAGGATATTTGTTCTCACAAGGGATCTTTGTATTCAGATCAGATCTTTGTTCTGCACAAGGGATCCTTTCATTCAGAGGGATCTTTATCCTGCACAAAGGATCATTTGTTCTGGTGCGCATCACCCTTGCTCATTTGCCCACAACCCCCCTATCTGCTAGTGTCGCGCCGGTTTAACGTCAACCGGAAATCGCCGCCATGGCCCGCAAAAAAGCTGCACTGGATTTCGAACAGTCCCTCGCCGACCTGCAAACATTGGTCGAGCGTCTGGAGAATGGTGAATTGTCGCTGGAAGACTCGCTGACCGCTTTCGAGCAGGGCATCGGTCTGACCCGTGATTGCCAGGCAGCGCTGGCGCAAGCCGAGCAGAAGGTGCAAGTGCTACTGGAGCGTGATGGCGAACTCGCCGAGGAACCCTTCGACGCGGAACAGCCAGAATGATTGCAGCGTACACGGCGACCAGCCAGGGCCGGGTCAACGCGGCGCTGGAAACCCTGTTCAATGCGCCGCTGCCGGAACTGGCGCGGCTTTACGAAGCCATGCGCTACAGCGTGATGAACGGCGGCAAACGCGTGCGTCCGCTGCTGGCTTATGCTGCCTGCGAAGCGTTGGGCGGCAAGGCCGAGCAAGCCAACGGCGCGGCCTGCGCGGTTGAGTTGATCCACGCTTATTCGCTGGTTCACGACGATTTGCCGGCGATGGACGATGACGATCTGCGTCGCGGCCAGCCAACGACCCACAAAAAATTCGATGAAGCCTGCGCGATTCTTGCTGGCGACGGGTTGCAGAGTCTGGCCTTCAGCGCCCTGCTCGATCCGCGCCTGAGCGATTGCAGCAGCGATATCCGTCTGCAAATGGTCACCGCGCTGGCTCAGGCAGCAGGCCCGGCGGGCATGGTTGGCGGCCAGGCCATCGACCTCGGCTCGGTCGGCCTCAAGCTCGATCAAAAAGCCCTCGAACAGATGCACCGGCACAAGACCGGCGCGCTGATCGAAGTCAGCGTCAGACTCGGCGCTCTGGCCAGCGGCCGTGCCGAGAAAGACGAACTGCGTGCCCTGCAGACTTATGCACAGGCCATCGGCCTGGCGTTTCAGGTGCAGGACGACATCCTCGACGTCGAAAGCGATACCGAAACCCTCGGCAAACGCCAGGGCGCTGACATCGCTCGTGACAAACCAACCTACCCGGCATTGCTTGGCCTCGACGCCGCCAAGGCCTACGCTCTGGAATTGCGCGATCAGGCTCTGCATGCGCTGCGACCGTTTGACGCGGCGGCTGAGCCTTTGCGTGAGCTGGCCCGGTATATCGTTGAGCGGCGCAACTGAGCGCCGAGCAGCCAAAAAATACCAACGCGTGGGCAGGGGGCGATGCATCAGGTAAACTGCCGCATCTTTTATACCTATAACGATTCGCCTGATGCCCACGACGTTTCATGAGATTCCCCGCAAGCGCCCGACCACGCCCCTGCTCGACCGCGCGAATACGCCGGACGGCCTGCGCCGGTTAGGCGAAGCCGAGCTGGAAACCCTGGCCGATGAGTTGCGCCTGGAATTGCTCTACACGGTCGGTCAGACCGGTGGGCATTTCGGTGCTGGCCTGGGCGTGATCGAGCTGACCATCGCGCTGCATTACGTCTTCGACACGCCGGACGACCGGTTGCTGTGGGACGTTGGTCATCAGGCTTATCCGCACAAGATCCTCACCGGTCGTCGCGAGCGCATGGGCACGCTGCGTCAGAAGGACGGCATCGCGGCGTTCCCGCGCCGCGCCGAGAGCGAGTACGACACCTTTGGCGTCGGCCACTCCAGCACCTCGATCAGCGCAGCGCTGGGCATGGCGATTGCCGCCCGCCTGCAAAACAGTGATCGCAAAGCGATCGCGGTGATCGGCGACGGCGCGTTGACTGCTGGCATGGCTTTCGAGGCGCTGAACCACGCGCCGGAAGTGAACGCCAACATGCTGGTGATCCTCAACGACAACGACATGTCGATCTCGCGCAACGTTGGCGGTCTGTCCAATTATCTGGCGAAGATCCTGTCCAGCCGCACTTACGCGAGCATGCGTGAAGGCAGCAAGAAAGTCCTGTCGCGCCTGCCCGGCGCCTGGGAAATCGCCCGTCGTACCGAAGAATACGCCAAAGGCATGCTGGTTCCCGGCACCCTGTTCGAAGAGCTGGGCTGGAACTACATCGGCCCGATTGACGGCCACGACCTGCCAACGCTGATCGCCACGCTGCGCAACATGCGTGATCTGAAAGGCCCGCAGTTTCTGCACATCGTCACCAAGAAAGGCAAAGGCTTCGCCCCGGCGGAAGTCGACCCGATCGGTTACCACGCCATCACCAAACTGGAACCACTGGACGCCCCGGCCGCTGCGCCGAAGAAAGCTGGCGGGCCAAAGTATTCGGCAGTGTTCGGCGAGTGGCTGTGCGACATGGCGGCAGCGGATCCACGCTTGGTCGGGATCACCCCGGCGATGAAGGAAGGTTCGGATCTGGTGGCGTTCAGCGAACGCTTCCCGCTGCGTTACTTCGACGTGGCAATTGCCGAGCAACACGCGGTGACGTTCGCCGCCGGCATGGCCTGCGAAGGCGCAAAACCGGTGGTGGCGATTTACTCGACGTTCCTGCAGCGTGGTTACGACCAGTTGGTGCATGACGTTGCGGTGCAGAACCTCGACGTGCTGTTCGCCATCGACCGCGCCGGTCTGGTCGGCGAAGACGGCCCGACCCACGCTGGCAGCTTCGACCTGTCGTACCTGCGCTGCATCCCGGGCATGGTCATCATGACCCCGAGCGATGAAAACGAACTGCGCAAAATGCTCACCACCGGTCACCTCTACAACGGCCCGGCGGCGGTGCGCTACCCGCGCGGCAATGGCCCAAATGCAACCATCGAAAAAGATCTCGAACCGGTGGAAATCGGCAAGGGCATCGTCCGCCGTCAGGGCAACAAAGTCGCCCTATTGGTGTTCGGCGTGCAACTGACCGAAGCGCTGAAAGTCGCCGAGAAGCTGGATGCCACCGTGGTCGACATGCGTTTCGTCAAACCGCTGGATGAAGAACTGGTGCGCGAGATTGCCGGCAGCCACGAGTTACTGGTGACCATCGAAGAGAACGCGATCATGGGCGGCGCCGGTGGCGCGGTCAGCGAGTTCCTGGCGCGGGAGAACATCCTCAAGTCGATGCTGCATCTGGGCTTGCCGGATATCTACGTCGAACACGCCAAGCCTGCGCAAATGCTGGCGGAGTGTGGGCTGGATGAGGCCGGGATCGAAGCGTCGATTCGTCAGCGTCTGGCGCTGCTCGATAAATAAACGCAATACCCTTGTGGGAGCGGGCTTGCTCGCGAAAGCGTCGGATCAGTCAATGATGAGTTGACTGACACAGCGCCTTCG
>NZ_JASCPK010000150.1:0-14484 GCF_029959385.1 Pseudomonas sp. PS01303 | reverse complement strand
TGCCAACAAACTCGGTAGCCGCTGCCGCAGGCGGCTATCTTTTGATCTCGCTGTTGATTTCAAGAAACAAAATCAAAAGATCGCAGCCTGCGGCAGCTCCTACAGGTTTACCGTGCGCACCCCGGAGTTATTACATGACGGCCCACGCCGACCTTTCGCCGACCCTCCAACTCGCCATCGACCTGATCCGCCGTCCGTCCGTGACGCCGGTCGACGCCGATTGCCAGAAGCAGATGATGCAGCGCCTGGGCGATGCCGGTTTCAGCCTCGAGCCGATGCGCATCGAAGATGTGGATAACTTCTGGGCCACCCACGGCAACAACGACGGCCCGGTGCTGTGCTTCGCCGGCCACACCGACGTGGTGCCGACCGGCCCGGTTACCGCGTGGCAGATCGACCCGTTCAACGCTCTGATCGATGAACACGGCATGCTTTGCGGCCGTGGCGCGGCAGACATGAAAGGCAGCCTGGCATCGATGACCGTCGCCGCCGAGCGCTTCGTCGCCGACTACCCGAACCACAAGGGCAAGGTCGCGTTCCTGATCACCAGCGATGAAGAAGGCCCGGCGCACCACGGCACCAAGGCTGTGGTCGAGCGTTTGGCCGCGCGCAACGAGCGTCTGGACTGGTGCATCGTCGGCGAACCGTCGAGCACCACGCTGGTGGGCGACGTGGTGAAAAACGGCCGTCGCGGCTCGCTGGGCGCCAAGCTCACCGTCAAAGGCATTCAGGGTCACGTCGCTTACCCGCATCTGGCGAAGAACCCGATCCACCTCGCCGCTCCGGCGCTGGCCGAACTCGCCGCCGAGCATTGGGATCACGGCAACGATTTCTTCCCGCCGACCAGTTTCCAGATCTCCAACGTCAACTCCGGCACCGGCGCGACCAACGTGATTCCGGGCGATCTGGTGGCGGTGTTCAACTTCCGTTTCTCCACCGAATCGACCGTCGAAGGCCTGCAGAAACGCGTTGCCGATATTCTCGACAAACACGATCTGGACTGGCACATCGACTGGGCGCTGTCCGGCCTGCCGTTCCTTACCGAACCGGGCGCACTGCTCGACGCGGTGTCGGCGAGCATCAAGGACATCACCGGTCGCGAGACCAAAGCGTCGACCAGCGGCGGTACCTCCGATGGCCGTTTCATCGCGACCATGGGCACACAGGTTGTTGAACTGGGCCCGGTCAACGCGACCATCCACCAGGTCAACGAACGCGTGCTGGCAGCGGATCTCGACGTACTGACCGAGATCTACTACCAAACCATGATCAAGTTGCTCGCCTGATGCTCGCGTGTCCGATCTGCAGTGAGCCGCTGAATGCGGTGGATAACGGCGTGGTCTGCCCCGCCGGCCACCGCTTCGACCGTGCGCGCCAGGGTTATCTGAACCTGCTGCCGGTGCAGCACAAAAACAGCCGTGATCCTGGCGACAATCAGGCCATGGTCGAAGCGCGCCGCGATTTTTTGAACGCCGGCCATTACGCGCCGGTGGCCAAGCGTCTGGCCGAGCTGGCGGCGAGTTATGCGCCGGGGCGCTGGGTCGATATCGGTTGTGGCGAGGGTTACTACACCGCGCAAATCGCCGAGGCCTTGCCGAACGCCAATGGCTACGCGCTGGACATCTCCCGCGAAGCGGTCAAACGCGCGTGCAAACGTAATCCGGCAATTAGCTGGTTGATCGCCAGCATGGCCCGTGTGCCGTTGGCGTCGGGCAGTTGCCAGTTTCTCGCCAGCGTTTTCAGCCCGCTTGATTGGGAAGAAGCCAAGCGATTGCTCAGCGTCGGCGGCGGTCTGATGAAAGTCGGCCCGACCAGCGGCCATCTGATGGAACTGCGCGAACGCCTGTACGACGAAGTGCGCGAGTACACCGACGACAAGCATCTGGCCCTCGTGCCGGAAGGCATGGCGCTGGCGCACAGTGAAACCCTGGAATTCAAACTGACCCTGAACAAGCCCGAGGATCGCGCCAACCTGTTGGCGATGACACCCCACGGCTGGCGCGCCAGTGCCGAGCGTCGCGCGGCGGTGATCGAACAGGCCGAGCCGTTCGAGACCACCGTGTCGATGCGCTACGATTATTTCGTTCTTCAATAAACTTTTGGCCTCGGGCGAGTGCCCGGGGCCGGCTAAATCCGCGAATGGATTTTTCAGACCCGCAGTGAGGACATCCATGCGCCAACCGGACATCGAGATTTACCTGAAAGACGCCGACGTCGACCACAAGGCCATTTCGGCCTGGCTGGGCGCCGCGCTGGGCCCGTGCACCGACTGGGTTCAGAAAGGCCAGACCTGGAAGTGCAAGGCCGGCAACGTGCCGGTGACCTGGCTGCCGAAAGCCGTGGGCAAGTGGAATAGCCTGTACCTGGAAAGCGACCAGACGCCGTGGGACGACGACATCGCCTGCGCACGTGCCGCGTTTGCCGCGCTGAACGTGGAAGTGCGTTGCGCGCCGGGCACGTGGGTCGAGGAAGAAGGTGAAGAGACGGCTGATCGCTGGATGCGCATCAGCGCAGACGGTGAAGAAGAAATCACCTGGAAAACCGCCTGACACTGATCGTTCCCACGCTCTGCGTGGGAATGCAACCCGGGACGCTCTGCGTCCCAATGCGGACGCAGAGCGTCCGTTGAGGCATTCCCACGCAGAGCGTGGGAACGATCATTACAGGCCTACAACGTCTTCCGCCTGCAAGCCCTTCTCGCCAGTAATCACCGCGTACTCAACCTGCTGACCTTCAGCCAGCGACCGGTGCCCTTCGCCGCGAATCGCGCGGTAGTGCACGAATACGTCCACCCCGTCTTCGCGCTGAATAAAGCCGTAGCCTTTGGCGTCGTTGAACCACTTCACGTTGCCGGTTTCACGTGTTGCCATCTGTTCATACTCCTTTTTTATTATTGAACAGGCTTTTCGCAGGAAAGCCTTTGAGGAACGTCAGCCTGCATCCGACGTCCATAAAAGGGCCCCGGCGACAGACCGCCGAGTATATGACAGGTGCGAAAAGTCTCAACAGGAGATTACTTCGCCGCTTTTTTGCCGATTTTCGTCCAATACGGCACACTATCGACCGCCCGAGCAAACGCTCGGTTTTATTCACTCACGCAGAAGCCGTATGACCCGTTCCCCGTTCCGCCGTCTTGTGTTTGGCACCCTGCGCCGACTGTTGTATCTCTGGGTTCGCTCGGAGACGATCAACCAGTCGTCGTTCACCCTCAACCTCGACCGCAGTCGTCCGGTGTTCTACGTCCTGCAAAACCCTTCGCTGACCGATCTGGCCGTGCTCGACACCGAGTGCACCAAGGCCGGCCTGCCGCGTCCGGTGCTGCCGGTGTCGGTGGGTTCGCTGATTGAACCAGCGGCGTTTTTCTACCTGACGCCGGATCCAGACTGGCTCGGTCGCCAGGACAAACGCGGCGCACCGCCGACCCTGACTCGCCTCGTCAGCGCCCTCACCCAGAACGCTGCCGAAGACGCGCAGATCATTCCGGTCAGCGTGTTCTGGGGTCAGTCGCCGGACAGCGAAAACAGTCCGTGGAAGTTGCTGTTCGCCGACAGCTGGGCCGTTACCGGACGTCTGCGTCGGCTGCTGAGCATCATCGTCCTCGGCCGCAAAACCCGCGTGCAATTCTCCGCACCGATTCACCTGCGCGAGCTGATCGAGCACAACAAGGGTCACGAACGCACTGTGCGCATGGCCCAGCGGATCCTGCGCGTGCACTTCCGCAACCTCAAAGCAGCAGTGATCGGCCCGGACATTTCCCACCGCCGTAACTTGGTCAAAGGTCTGCTCAACCAGCCACTGGTCAAGCAAGCGATCCTCGACGAAGCCGAGCGCGAAAACATCTCCGCGGAAAAAGCCAAGGCCCAGGCCCTGCGCTACGGCAATGAGATCGCCTCGGACTACACCTACACCGCGATCCGTTTCCTCGAAGTGGTGCTGAGCTGGTTCTGGAACAAGATTTACGACGGCATCAAGGTCAACCACATCGAAGGCGTGCAGAAGGTCGCTCAGGGTCACGAAGTGATCTATGTGCCGTGCCACCGCAGCCACATCGACTACCTGCTGCTGTCGTACCTGCTGTTCCGCAACGGCCTGACCCCGCCGCACATCGCCGCCGGGATCAACTTGAACATGCCGGTGATCGGCAGCCTGCTGCGGCGTGGCGGCGCGTTCTTCATGCGCCGCACCTTCAAGGGCAATCCGCTGTACACCTCGGTGTTCAACGAATACCTGCACACCCTGTTCACCAAAGGCTTCCCGGTCGAGTACTTCGTCGAGGGCGGCCGCTCGCGCACCGGGCGCATGCTGCAACCGAAAACCGGCATGCTCGCGATCACCCTGCGCAGCTTCCTGCGTTCGTCGCGCATGCCTATCGTGTTTGTACCGGTGTACATCGGTTACGAGCGCGTGCTGGAAGGTCGCACCTACCTCGGCGAACTGCGCGGGGCGAGCAAGAAGAAAGAATCGATCTTCGATATTTTCAAAGTCATCGGCGCGCTCAAGCAGCGCTTCGGTCAGGTCGCCGTTAACTTCGGCGAGCCGATCAAGCTGGCGGAATTCCTCGACGCCGAGCAACCGGATTGGCGCCAACAGGAACTCGGCCCGCAGTACAAACCGGCGTGGCTCAACGAAACCACCAACCGCCTCGGCGAGAAGGTCGCGCAGCATTTGAACGAAGCGGCGGCGATCAACCCGGTCAACCTGGTGGCACTGGCGCTGCTGTCGACCACGCGCCTGGCGCTGGACGATCGGGCGATGGCGCGGGTGCTGGATCTGTATCTGGCGCTGCTGCGCAAAGTCCCGTACTCGCCACACACCACGCTCCCGGAAGGCGATGGTCGTGCCTTGATCGAGCACGTGAAGGACATGGATCTGCTGTCCGAGCAGAACGATGCGCTGGGCAAGATTCTCTATCTCGGCGAGCAGAACGCCGTCCTGATGACCTACTACCGCAACAACGTGTTGCACATCTTCGCCCTGCCGGCGTTGCTCGCGAGCTTCTTTCAGAGCGCTTCGCGCATGAGCCGCGAACAGATCCTGCGCTACACCCGCGCGCTGTATCCGTACTTGCAGTCGGAACTGTTCATTCGCTGGTCGCTGGACGAACTGGATGCCGTGGTCGATCAGTGGCTGGAAGCATTCGTCGAGCAAGGTCTGCTGCGTTTCGAGAAAGACGTCTACCTGCGTCCGGCGCCAAGTTCGCGGCATTTTGTGTTGCTGACATTGCTGTCGAAAAGCATCGCGCAGACCTTGCAGCGTTTCTACATGACCGTGTCCTTGCTGCTCAACAGTGGCCAGAACAGCATCAGCGCCGAAGAACTGGAAGACCTCTGCACCGTCATGGCCCAGCGCCTGTCGATCCTCCACGGCCTCAACGCCCCGGAGTTTTTCGACAAGAGCCTGTTCCGTCACTTCATCCAGACCCTCCTCGACCTCGACGTGCTGCGTCGCGACGAGGCCGGCAAGCTCAGTTACCACGAAATGCTCGGCGAATTGGCCGAAGGTGCGGCCAAGCGCGTACTGCCAGCGGACATTCGTTTGTCGATCCGCCAGGTTGCGCTGCATCGCAGTGAAGATGCGGCTGAAAGCGCGGTAACCGCCGAAGGCTGAAACTTGCCGATAACTAACGGAGAGCCCGCTGGGTTCTCCCGTTAGTTGATTCGTGGATAAATAGGCTCACTTTAAAAATCGCGATAAGGATATCGAGATGAGCCTGCTGCACGAACCAACTCCCATCGTCACCGTCGACTTCCGTCTGCCCCCAGACTTCCGCGCTCCTGAGGGCGGTGAGAATGAAACGGTGGTCAGCGTCAAAGTGGTTAACTCCACTTCGCCGATCAACATTAAAGACTGGCGGCACTCGTCAGTCTTTGATGTCGACTGGAAGTTCTCATTTCCGCATCAGTACAGCGATGTCGGCGTGAAGTATCAGATCAACGTTCAAATGTTCCATGACCAACAGCCTTTGCTGGTGGCGCTGGACTACTTCGTTATCGTCAACACAGCCCCGCACCGGCAGACGCTGCATCTAAGTCCGATCGGCTTTCTGTATGTGGAAGCTCAGGAGCCCAGTGTCGTTGCTGAACATGAAGCCGTGACGATCAGTCTGCACGATGCTGATGACCCGAATACCCAACTTACCCGCGTCACTCAAGATGAACAAACCGCCGCTTCGTTTTATCTGCAATACGATCCAGACAGGGTCATACCCGGCAAGCGCTATGCGTTAAGCGGTATGGAAAACCGCTATCACCAATCCATTACAGTCACGCCGTGGCATGTCGAACTTGCGCCGGTTTCGCCTACGTTGAGTTCGCGGCTATCGCTGTGGATCTCGCAGTGGCTGGAGAAACCATTACGTTTGTTCACTGACGTTGATGGCAAAATCCGCTAGATTTCTCTTCGGCGCCGGGATTCTTCCGGCGCAAAAGTATTAGAGGTTCCGATGAAAAAACTCACCCTTCTCGCCGCCGCCACGCTGTTGAGCGCCTGCCAATCGACCACCCCCGCCGGCAAGGCCAGCCTCGATGGCGAAGTGTTCTACCTGCAACGCATCGCCCTGCCACCGAGCGCGACCCTGAGCGTGAGCCTGCAAGACGTTTCCCTCGCCGACGCCCCGTCGGTCGTGCTCAACGAGCAGAAAGGCCCGATCAAAGGCCAGGTGCCACTGCCGTTCCACTTGAGCTACGATCCGGCGCAGGTCAAACCCGGCCACCGTTATTCGGTCAGCGCGCGTATCGAAGTCAACGGCGAGCTGATGTTCATCACCACCGAAAACCACGCCGTGCAACTCGACGGCAACGACCCGCAGCCGCTGAAAATCCGCGTCGACGCGATTCGTTAATTCATTCTCCGCCACCCATTTCCGCAACAAGGAAGCCGCCATGCTCCGCCCTACCCTTCGCTTCGCCGGCCTGTGCGCCGGCCTGATGATCAGCGCCAATGCTCTGGCCCTGTCACTCAGCGACCTGTCCCAACAAGACGCCACCGGCGGCCTCAAGGATGCCCTGACCCAAGGCGCGCAAATCGCTGTCAAACAACTGGGCACCCCGGGCGGCTTCAGCAACAACCCCGAGGTGAAAATCGAACTGCCGGGCAAACTCGGCAAAGCCGCCAGCAAAATGAAAGCCTTCGGCATGGGCGCCCAGGTTGAAGAACTCGAAACCGCGATGAACAAAGCGGCGGAAAGTGCCGTTACCCAGGCCCAGCCAATCCTCGTCGACGCCGTGAAAAAAATGAGCGTCGCTGACGCCAAAGGCATCCTCAGCGGCGGCCAGGATTCAGCCACGCAATACCTCGACAAATCCAGCCGCGAACAAATCCGCGCCAAGTTCCTGCCGATCGTCAAACAGGCGACCGACAAAGTCGGCGTGGCGCAGAAGTACAACTCGTTCGCCGGCCAGGCTGCAGCGTTCGGTGTGGTCGATGCGAAAAGCGCGAATGTCGAAAACTACGTCACCGAACAGGCACTGAACGGCTTGTTCGAAATGATTGGCAAACAAGAAGAAACCATCCGCCAGAACCCGGCCGCTGCGGCGACGAGTCTGGCGAAAAAAGTCTTCGGCACGCTGTAACGTCACCTGTAGGATCTGCCGCAGGCTGCGATCTTTTGATCTTGTCTTTGCTGTCGAGCATTGAAGATCAAAAGATCGCAGCCTTCGGCAGCTCCTACAGGGTTTTCTGTCAGGCTGCATGGGTCTTGTAGACCACGCTCTTGCGGTATACATCGGTGAACCGGCTTACCGCTCGCTGAATCACCGAACACTGAAACTCGATGAAGTACGTCAGATCCAGCTCATCCGCTTCGCTATGCAAATAAGAGCGCCCATACTTCACCGGCGCATTGCGCAACAGCAAACTGATCGCAATGTAACGAAACGCCGCAAACTCGTTCTTGAACATGAACCAGTAAAACAACGCCCGCGCGACCCGCCCGTTACCGTCGCGAAAGGGATGCTCGTAACCCAAGGCAAAATGCAGCGTGATCGCCTTGATCAGCGGATGCACATGACCCTTCTCCTGAGGTGATCCCTCAGGCAAATTGATCCAGTCCGACAACCTTTCTAGCCGCAAGACCAACCCGGCAGAGGGCGGAGGACGATGCACCGTATTGCCCGCGCCGTCCTGAACAACCACCTCATCATTCGCCCGGAAAACGCCCGGAGAATAATCCTCGTCAGCAATCCCCTCCACCCCCACCCGATGCATCGCTGCGATCAAATCCACACTCATGGGCTCATCGCGTTTCTCCCAGGCGAAATTCATCATCCTGTAGTTGCCCATCACCATCCGCTCATCCGGCGTACGCGGCTGACGCCGATGCCTGAGCATGTCCTTGGCCACACGCGAAGTCGTCGCCGCGCCCTCTAACTGACTACTGGCGATGGCCTCATCCTCGATCAAATCACTGAGCAAAAAACTGGAAGGCGCCTGCTCGCCCATCTGACGAGTCATATAATCCAGGGCCGCCGACGTCGTCTGCCGATCCACTATCGACAACGTGATCTGAGCCAACGGCGTCAGCACATATTTGCCCCACTGCACCGGCTCGCCCAACGGCAACAGATTGACGTACTGCGCCACCCGCGCCTTCTTGACCAACGCCCAACACACCTTCACATCCAACCCGGACGCCCAGCGATAACGCAACGCCTCGAAAGGCAGATAACGGCCCTGATCATCCAGCGGCTTGAGCAACGCCAGATAATCCGCCAGACGCTGCTTGTGCGGCGAGCGCAGCAGAAGATTGAACACGGGATCGGATCGGCCTTTGAAGACGGGTGGGTTTTTCATGAAGGGTGGGCTCGAGGCGGTTGAAAACAGACGCTGGAGTACAACACCCGAGGGGGGAAAGGCTCAATATCGGAGGTTTCTGAAAAAGATGTAGGAAGGAAATAGAGGCAACTCAGGCAGAGATTGGTCGGCTGTCAGGCCGCCTTCGCGAGCAGGCTCACTCCTACAATTGGATCGTGTTGAGTCAGACAGAGCATGGTTGGCTGGCGGGCCGTTATCGCGAGCAGGCTCGCTCCTACAATTGGATCGTGTACGTCCGGGCAGAAACAGGTCGGCTGTCAGGCCGCCTTCGCGAGCAAGCTTTGCTCCTACAAAAGCAGGATCAAAAGATCGCAGCCTTCGGCAGCTCCTACAAGGAATCGTGGCGCACCCACGCCAACCACTAGGCCGAGTGTCAGCTCGCCTGCTTTTGATTTTGATCTTAGAGCCCGTCGGGAGGCTGAGTGGAGGGATTCATACGGGGAAAGCATCGAGAGGAGGTGCAGCGAAGCAAACCGTAGGCGATGCCCCCGGATGAACCCGAAACGAAGGAACCCGAGCCTTAGCGAGGGCCGGACGTCAGGGCACAGACCTTTGGTTCCTTTGGGGCGTTTGCCAAAGGGACTCGCCGTAAGGGCGAAACCACAATCAGCAACCCCCGCAGAAACGGATATTCACCCAAAACCCCAAGAACATGGTCGGCCCAAAGGCCGCCAAGTAACCGAAAGATCAAGCCTCCCGCCGAACCCTGAACCAAGCCGCATACAACGCCGGCAAAAACAACAGCGTCAAAGCCGTAGCCACAATCAACCCGCCCATAATCGCCACCGCCATCGGCCCAAAAAACACACTGCGCGACAACGGAATCATCGCCAACACCGCCGCCAACGCCGTCAACACAATCGGCCGAAACCGCCGCACCGTCGCCTCAATAATCGCCTGCCAAGGCCCAAGCCCCGACTTGATATCCTGCTCAATCTGATCCACCAGAATCACCGAATTGCGCATGATCATCCCCGACAACGCAATCGTCCCCAACATCGCCACAAACCCGAACGGCTGACGGAACACCATCAAAAACAGCACCACCCCAATCAACCCCAGCGGCGCCGTCAAAAACACCATCACCGTGCGCGAAAAACTGCGCAACTGCACCATCAGCAACGTCAGCACCACCACGATAAACATCGGCACCCCGGCATTCACCGACTTCTGCCCACGCTCGGAATCCTCCACCGTGCCGCCGACATCCAGCAAATACCCATCCGGCAACTCCGCCCGAATCGGATCGAGCGTCGGCATGATCTGCTTGATCAACGTCGCCGGCTGCTCCTTGCCATAAATGTCCGCGCGCACCGTTACCGTCGGCAACCGATTGCGGTGCCAGATAATCCCTTCTTCAAAGCCATATTCCAGCGTCGCGACCTGCGACAACGCCACACTGCGGCCGTTATCCGTCGGCACCGCCAGACTCGGCAACAACGACAACTCGGTGCGCTCATGCACCGTGCCGCGCAGCAGAATCTCGATCAACTCGTTGTCTTCGCGGTACTGGCTGACACTCGCGCCGGTCAGCGAACTCTGCAGAAACTTCGCCAGATTGGCCGTGCTCACACCGAGCGCCCGGGCACGATCCTGATCGATGTTCAGGTACACGACTTTGCTCGGTTCCTCCCAATCCAGATGCACATTGACCACATACGGATTCTCGCGAACCTTGGTCGCGACTTTGCGCGCCAGCGCACGGACTTCTTCGATGTGTTCGCCGGTGACACGGAACTGCACCGGGTAACCTACCGGCGGGCCATTCTCCAGACGCGTGACCCGCGAACGCATCGCCGGGAATTGCTCGTTCAATGTGCTGATCAACCAGCTGCGCAGCGCCTCACGTTCCTCGATGGTTTTCGCCAACACCACAAACTGTGCGAAGCTCGCCGCCGGCAACTGCTGATCCAGCGGCAGATAAAAACGCGGCGAACCGGTGCCGATATACGCCACATAATTATCGATGCCGGCGTGATCCTTGAGCATCGCTTCCAGGCGTTTGACCTCACCGGTGGTATTGGCCAGCGATGCGCCTTCGGCCAGTTTTAGATCGACCATCAATTCCAGTCGATTGGAGGCCGGGAAGAACTGCTGTGGAACGTAACGGAACAACATTACCGAAGCGATAAACAGCCCCACCGTCAGCACGATCACGGTTTTACGGTGCACCACACACCACTCGACCAGCCGCCGAACACGCTGATAAAACGGCGTGCCATACGGATCCGGCTGACCATCGCCCGTGCCGTGTTTGGCGGCGTGAATTTTCGCCAGATCCGGCAGGAGTTTTTCCCCCAGATACGGCACGAACATCACCGCCGCCACCCACGAAGCGAGCAGCGCGATGGTCACCACCTGAAAGATTGATCGGGTGTATTCGCCGGTGCCGGACTGCGCGGTGGCAATCGGGAGGAACCCGGCAGCGGTGATCAACGTACCGGTGAGCATCGGAAACGCGGTGCTGGTCCAGGCATAACTCGCCGCGCGGATGCGATCGAAACCCTGCTCCATTTTGATCGCCATCATTTCCACGGCGATGATCGCGTCGTCCACCAGCAGGCCCAGCGCCAATACCAACGCGCCGAGGGAAATCTTGTGCAGACCGATATTCAGGTAATACATGCAGGCGAAGGTCATCGCCAACACCAGCGGAATGGTCAGCGCCACGACCATGCCGGTGCGCACGCCGAGGGAGAAGAAGCTCACCAGCAAGACAATTGCCAGCGCTTCGACCAACACCTGGACGAACTCGCCGACCCCGGTTTTCACTGCCGCTGGCTGGTCGGAAACCTTGCGCAATTGCATGCCGGCCGGAAGGTTTTTCTGGATCCGCGAGAACTCGACTTCCAGCGCTTTACCGAGCACCAGAATGTCGCCGCCGTCCTTCATCGCCACGGCCAGACCGATCGCATCCTCGCCCATAAAGCGCATGCGCGGTGCCGGTGGATCGTTGAAACCACGGCGCACATCGGCGACATCGGAGATGCGGAACGTGCGATCACCGACACGGATCGGGAAGTTTCTTATCTCATCGACTGTCTGAAAATTCCCCGACACCCGTAGCTGCAATCGCTCACTGCCAGTTTCAAAGAATCCCGCAGTCGAAACCGCATTCTGCTCTTGCAGCGCCTGTTGCACCGCCGCCAACGGTAAACCGAGGGTCGCCAGTTTGACGTTGGATAACTCGACCCAGATTTTTTCGTCCTGCAAACCGAGCAAGTCGACCTTGCCGACATCCTTGACTCGTTGCAGCTGGATCTGGATGCGGTCGGCGTAATCCTTGAGCACCGCGTAGTCGAAACCGTCGCCGGTCAGCGCATAGATATTGCCGAACGTGGTGCCGAATTCATCGTTGAAAAACGGCCCCTGAATATCCGGCGGCAACGTGTGGCGGATATCGGCGACCTTCTTGCGCACCTGATACCAGAGGTCGGGGATTTCCTTGGAATGCATAGAGTCGCGGGCGATAAACGTGACCTGCGATTCACCGGGGCGTGAGAACGAGACGATGCGCTCGTACTCACCGGTTTCCATCAGTTTCTTTTCAATGCGTTCGGTGACCTGGCGCGAGACCTCCTGCGCGGTCGCGCCCGGCCAGCGGGTCTGAATGACCATGGCTTTGAAGGTGAACGGCGGGTCTTCACTCTGGCCGAGTTTGGTGTAGGACAACGCGCCGACGATGGCCAGCAAAAGCATCAGGAACAGTACGATCTGGCGATTACGCAGCGCCCATTCGGAAAGGTTGAAGCGCATCGGGACTTACTCCTTGTCCGCCAGATTGACCACACGGTTGGAGCGATCCACCGGACGCACCTGCTGACCTTCCAAAAGCACATGCACGCCGGCCGCCACCACCCAGTCGTTGGCGTTCAAGCCTTCAAGCACCGGCACGGTTTTTTCGCCGAACGGGCCGACGCGCACCGAGGTTTTCTTCAACGTGTTGTTGCCGTTGACCACCCAGACGTAGGTCGCACCGTTTTCAGCGGTGAGTGCCGAGAGCGGCACCGACAGCGACACGGCATCGGCCGATTGCACAAAGACGCGAGCGCTCTGGCCCAGCTCGGCCGGGACTTTGCCGGCGGTGAACGAAATGCGCGCGGCAAAGGTGCGCGAGCGTGGATCGGCGGCGGGCGACAGTTCGCGAATTTGTCCGGCGAAGCGCTGATTCTGCTGCGTCCACAATTCGACGGACACTGGCTGACCGACCTTGAAGCGGCCGAAGCTTTGCTCGGGCAGGCTGATCAACACCTCACGCTCGCCATCGGTGGCGAGGGTGTACACGGTCTGTCCGGCGGCAACCACTTGGCCGACTTCCACCGAACGCTTGGCCACCACGCCGTCCTGCGGCGCACGCAGCACCGCGTAACTGGCCTGATTGGTCGAAACGTTGAATTCAGCTTTGATTTGTTTGAGGCGGGCTTCACCTGAGCGGTAAAGGTTTTCGGCATTGTCGTAAGCCGAGCGGCTGACCATCTGCCGATCCATCAGGGTCTTGTAGCGATCGCGTTCGGCGCGCACCAGATTGAGATTGGCTTCGGCGGCGGCGACTTGCGCACGGGTGGCTTCCAGTTGCAGGCGCACGTCTTGCGGATCGAGTTCAGCGAGCGGTTGATCGGCCTTCACGCGCTGACCTTCATCGACCAGTCGTCGGCTGACTTTGCCACCAATGCGGAATGCCAGATCAGGTTCGTAGCGGGCGCGCACCTCGCCCGGATAACTTTCCATCGCCTGCGCCGAAGGCTCTGGCTGCACCACCATGGCCGGTCGCACGGTGACTTGCGTCACTTCTTCCTGACCGCACGCTGACAAAAGGAACGCCAGACTCGCTGGCAACGCACAGGACAACGCATGGCGGAACATGGTGACGGACCTTTCGCTAATGGTGCTTGGAATAATTATACTGGCGGGTATGTTATTAATAGCAAACTCACCAGTCCAGTATTAAAAGCGAAGAATGTCGAACAATCTTTCAGCTCCAAACGGCCCGGGCCGCCCCAAGGATCTGGCCAAACGCCAGGCGATCCTCGACGCGGCGAAAATTCTGTTTCTGAGTCATGGCTATGCCAACACCAGCATGGACGCGGTCGCCAGCGAGGCTGGCGTGTCGAAGCTGACGGTTTACAGCCATTTCAACGACAAGGAGACGCTGTTCTCCGCCGCCGTGATGGCCAAATGCGAGGAGCAATTACCCACACTGATCTTCGAATTGCCGGAAGGCATCGCCGTGGAAAATGTGTTGCTGAACATTGCCCGAGGCTTTCATCACCTGATCAACAGCGATGAATCGGTGAACCTCCACCGTTTGATCATGGCGCTGGGGGTGCAGGATCCGAAGCTTTCACTGATCTTCTTCGAGGCCGGCCCACAGCGCATGGTGCAAGGGATGGAGCGCTTGCTGACGCGCATCCATGAGAGCGGCGCGCTGAACATTGATCTGCCGCGCAATGCGGCCGAGCATTTCTTTTGCCTGATCAAAGGCGCCGGGAATTTCCGGCTGATGTTTGGTTGCGGGGAGCCGTTGAGCGAAGAGGCTGCGGAAAGCCATATTGAGGAAGTGGTGGGGTTGTTTATGCGCGCTTACAAACCCTGATTTCTTCGGCGCCTGGATCGACGCCTTCGCGAGCAGGCTCGCTCCCACATTGGACTGCATTTCAAATGTGGGAGCGAGCC
>NZ_JASCPK010000014.1:0-69184 GCF_029959385.1 Pseudomonas sp. PS01303 | reverse complement strand
CCTGCGCGAAAAATACAACGCACTGGATAGCTAAGGACGACGCGAACCCTGTGGGAGCGAGCTTGCTCGCGAAGCTTTTGGCGGCCTCAAGGGCCCCTTCGCGAGCAAGCTCGCTCCCACATTGAATCGCGACCGCCGCAATATTGATGGAAGCTGCAACAAGCAGTGTTCCGAACCAAATTTGTTAGCACAGGGAGCCTCCCATGCAGCACGAAGCACATACCCACGGCATCAACATGTCTGCCCTGGGCCGCGACAAGCAGAGCCTCAACCTCGAACAGGAAACCGTGGCCATCGAAGTACCGGGCCTGAGCCTGTACTACGGCGACAAACAAGCGCTGTTCGACGTCAGCATGAACATTCCGAAACAGCGCGTGACTGCCTTCATCGGCCCGTCCGGCTGCGGTAAATCGACGCTGCTGCGCACCTTCAACCGCATGAACGATCTGGTTGACGGCTGCCGCGTAGAAGGCGCGATCAACCTGTACGGCAACAACATCTATCGCAAGGGCGAAGACGTGGCTGAGCTGCGTCGTCGCGTCGGCATGGTGTTCCAGAAGCCCAACCCGTTCCCGAAGACCATCTACGAAAACGTGGTCTACGGCCTGCGCATTCAAGGCATCAACAAGAAGCGCATCCTCGACGAAGCGGTCGAGTGGGCGCTGAAAGGCGCGGCGCTGTGGGACGAAGTCAAAGACCGTTTGCATGAATCGGCACTCGGTCTGTCCGGTGGTCAGCAACAACGTCTGGTGATCGCCCGTACCATCGCGGTTGAGCCGGAAGTGCTGCTGCTCGACGAACCGTGCTCGGCCCTTGACCCGATCTCGACGCTGAAAGTCGAAGAGCTGATCTACGAGCTGAAATCCAAGTTCACCATCGTCATCGTTACGCACAACATGCAGCAGGCAGCGCGGGTTTCGGACTACACGGCGTTCATGTACATGGGCAAACTGGTGGAATTCGGCGACACCGACACCCTGTTCACCAATCCGGCGAAGAAGCAGACCGAAGACTACATCACCGGTCGATACGGCTGATTGAAGCAGCTGCGAGCGGCAAGCTTCAAGCGGCAAGTTAGAAGCGAAGCGGCATGGATCACCACATAACAGCTTGCAGCTTGTAGCTTGCAGCTCTTGGTTAAACGCTTTTTCGGAGCGAACAATGATTTCCAAAGAAGGCCTCACTCATCACATCTCTGCGCAGTTCAACGCTGAGCTTGAGGAAGTGCGCAGCCACCTCCTGGCCATGGGCGGGCTGGTCGAGAAGCAGGTCAACGACGCGGTGACCGCGCTGATCGAGGCCGACTCCGGTCTGGCTCAGCAGGTGCGTGAGATCGATGACCAGATCAACCAGATGGAACGCAACATCGACGAAGAATGCCTGCGCATTCTCGCCCGTCGTCAGCCGGCGGCGTCCGACTTGCGTTTGATCATCAGCATCTCCAAGTCGGTGATCGACCTGGAGCGCATCGGTGACGAAGCAACCAAGATTGCCCGCCGCGCAATTCAGCTGTGCGAAGAAGGTGAGGCGCCACGCGGTTACGTCGAGGTTCGCCACATTGGCGACCAGGTGCGCAACATGGTGCGCGATGCGCTGGACGCGTTCGCCCGTTTCGACGCCGATCTGGCGTTGTCGGTGGCGCAATACGACAAGATCATCGACCGCGAATACAAAACCGCCCTGCGTGAGCTGGCGACTTACATGATGGAAGATCCGCGCTCTATCTCGCGCGTGTTGAGCATCATCTGGGTGCTGCGTTCGCTGGAGCGCATCGGCGACCATGCGCGCAACATCTCCGAGTTGGTGATTTACCTGGTGCGCGGCACCGACGTGCGCCACATGGGCCTCAAGCGCATGAAGGAAGAAGTTCAAGGCACAAGCGGCGAAACCGCTAATGTTCCGGACGTTGCTGACGATAAGTAAGATTGCCTGAGTAAAGCGCCCGGCCCTTTGGCCGGGCGTTTTCGTTTACAGCTTTCGATAAAAAAGCAGCACCCGCGAACGAAAAGTCCCGGCGTGACTGAAGAGTTTTGGCAATGTGCCATCAGCCAGCGTTATGCTTGCCGGGATTTTAATAGGGGTGTTGGATGAGCAAGATCAGTGTGTTGGTCGTGGACGACGCGTCGTTCATTCGTGACCTGGTGAAAAAGTGCCTGCGCAATTACTTCCCGGGGATCCGCACCGAGGACGCCATCAACGGCAAAAAGGCTCAGGCCATGCTGACCAAGGAAGCGTTCGACCTGGTGCTGTGCGACTGGGAAATGCCGGAAATGTCCGGCCTCGAACTGCTGACCTGGTGCCGCGAGCAAGACAACCTGAAAACCATGCCCTTCATTATGGTCACCAGCCGTGGCGATAAAGAGAACGTGGTGCAGGCGATTCAGGCCGGCGTTTCCGGTTACGTCAGCAAACCGTTCACCAACGAGCAACTGCTGACCAAGGTCAAACAGGCCCTGAACAAGATCGGCAAGCTCGACGCCCTGATGAACAGCGCCCCGACCAAGATGAATTCGGCATTCGGCAACGATTCCCTGAGCGCATTGACCGGCGGTAAAGCGCCCGTGGTTGCAGCACCTGCGCCAGCGGCTGCACCGGCGCGCGGTTTGCTCAACAGCCCGCCCGTCAAAGCACCTGCCGCTTCGGCAGCGCCAAGCGGTGGTCGTGGGCATGGCCAATTGCGTCTGCCGAGCGGCACGCAGCAATGCGTGATCAAAGCGTTGAGCCTCAAGGAAGCGCTGCTGGTGGTGAAGCGCAGCGAGAACCTGCCGCAGATCCTCGACAGCGCGGTGCTCGATCTGGAGCAGGGCGACAATGCCGAGATCGCCCGCCTCAATGGCTATCTGCACGCGGTGGTCGCGCATGAGCAAAAGCCAGACAGCGAATGGCTGCAACTGACCTTCCGCTTCGTCGATCAGGACGCACAGAAGCTCGACTACATCTCCCGCCTGATCGCGCGTGGCACGGCGCAGAAGCACTTCATCCCCGGCGCGTAAGAGGCACGTCTGAAAAGATCGCAGCCTGCGGCAGCTCCTACAGGGGATCGCATTCCAATGTAGGAGCTGCCGAAGGCTGCGATCTTTTGTTTTGCCTTTAGCCAAATTGAAACATCTGTCGACTCCCCCGGTCTGTTTCACCTGCTAGGCTCTTTTCAGGCCTTCCTTCGACAGACTCTTGCCCATGTTCGCGCGCCTGCTGTTCCTCTGCGGTTTTCTCTTGGCCTCTACCTCGGCTGTGGCCGTTACTGTCTACAAATCCACCGATGCCAACGGTGTGGTCTCGTACAGCGATCGCCCGAGCAAAGGCGCGAAGGAGTTCGTGTTTCAGGATCGCATGGTCGAGCACCTGGAGCGTCAGGTGTACCTCGACATCAAGAAGCAGAAGGGCGGAGACGTGGTGTTCGTGCGCAACGATCTGTACGCGCCGGTCGAGATCGCGCTGGCGTTTATCAGCCTGAGCAACGTGCGCGGTGCGCCGGCAAAAGCCATCCGTCGGGTGCTGCCGGCGCGCAGCAAAACCCGGATGGCAATGTTGACGCCGATAACCGCTGGCCAACCGCTGCAATACTCACCGCAGTTTCAATATTCCCTCGGCAACCCCGTTGGCGTCGCGCAGAGCTATCGCTATCCGCTGCCGTGGCGCGGCGGGCCGTTTCGCTTGAGTCAGGGCGCTGAGGGGCAGTACAGCCACTTCGGGCCGAAGAATCGTTACGCGATGGACATCGCCATGCCGGTGGGCACGCCAATCATCGCGGCGCGCGCGGGGGTTGTGGTGAAGGTCGAAAACTCACAGAGCGGTCGCGGCACCGACCCGTCCGGCAACTTCGTGCGCGTGTTGCACAATGACGGGACGATGGGTGTGTACCTGCATCTGAAGCAAGGTTCGGTGAGCGTCAGGGAAGGGCAGCAAGTGACAGTCGGCAGTCCGCTGGCGCTGTCCGGCAACACCGGCAACAGCAGCGGCCCGCATTTGCACTTTGTGGTGCAGCGCAACACGGGGCAGGGGCTGGTATCGATTCCGTATCAGTTCAACCAGCCACTGGGCGCGTTGCCCAACTTTGCGTTGGGCAAACAGTGAAGGCAGAGGAGATCAACTGTGGCGAGGGGATTTATCCCCGTTGGACGGCGAAGCCGTCCCAAAACATTCAATGCGGTGTGTCAGTCAATACAGGGATGAAGGATTTGGGGCCGCTTCGCAGCCCAACGGGGATAAATCCCCTCGCCACAAAAGCCGCCCGCCATCCTGATCAATCCAGCATCAACACCTTCGCCAGCACAATCTTCGGGCCTTTCATCTTTTTAATGATGATCCGCAGGCCTTCGACTTCAAGCACTTCTTCCTCTTCCGGCACGCGGTTGAGGGTTTCATAGACCAGGCCGGCGAGGGTCTCCGCTTCGATGTGATCGAGGTCGATGCCGAGCAGACGCTCCACCTTGAACAACGGCGTGTCGCCACGCACCAGCAGCTTGCCCGGCTGATAGGCGAGGATGCCGCGTTCAGCCTTGCGGTGTTCGTCCTGAATGTCGCCGACCAGCACTTCCAGCACGTCTTCCATGGTCAGGTAGCCGATGATGTTGCCGTCAGCCTCCTCGACCACGGCGAAGTGCGAGCCGCCCTTGCGGAACTGCTCCAGCAACTGCGACAGCGGCATATGGCGCGACACGCGCTCCAGCGGACGGGTCAGTTCAGCCAGGTTGAACGACTCGGGAATGTGATCCAGCGCCGCCAGTTCCAGCAGCAGATCCTTGATGTGCAGCAGGCCGACGAACTCCTGACGCTCGCTGTCGTACACCGGATAACGGCTGAATTTGTGGCGACGGAACATCGCCAGAATTTCCTTCAGCGGCGCATTGAATTCCAGCGAGATCAGGTCTTCGCGGGAGTTGGCCCAGTCGACCACTTCCAGCTCGCCCATTTCCACCGCCGAGGCCAACACGCGCATGCCTTGGTCGCTGGGGTTCTGGCCACGGCTGGAGTGCAGAATCAGTTTCAGTTCTTCGCGGCTGTAATGGTGTTCGTGGTGCGGGCCGGGTTCGCCCTGGCCGGCGATGCGCAGAATCGCGTTGGCGCTGGCGTTGAGCAGGTAAATGGCCGGGTACATCGCCCAGTAGAACAGGTACAGCGGCACCGCCGTCCACAGCGACAGCAGCTCCGGTTTGCGGATCGCCCACGACTTGGGGGCCAGCTCGCCGACGACGATGTGCAGGTACGAAATGATGAAGAACGCGGTGAAGAACGAGACGCCTTTGACGACCTCGGCCGATTGCACACCGACCGCGCTCAGCAGCGGCTCAAGAATGTGCGCGAACGCCGGCTCACCGACCCAGCCCAAGCCCAGGGAGGCGAGGGTGATACCGAGCTGACACGCCGAGAGGTACGCATCGAGCTGACTGTGTACGGTGCGCAGGATATGCCCGCGCCAGCCGTTCTGTTCAGCGATGGCCTCGACGCGGGTCGAGCGCAGTTTGACCATGGCGAATTCCGCCGCAACGAAAAAGCCGTTGAGCAAAACCAGGATCAGAGCAAATAGGATCATGCCGAAATCGGCAAATATTGTTGCGAGGGACAAGCCAGGGGAAGGGTCCATGATGGAGTTTTGCGGGTTCCGTATGATTCAAAAGAAGGTAAAAGCCGCGCCTGAAAGGCAGGCACAAGTCAGCCAATGTAGCGGCTGACCGGGCGATTGCCTAGTGGCGCGTGCCGGGCGGCATCATTCGCTGGCGCTGATCGCCCGTGCATGTGCCACCTGAGCCGGGGCGAAATGGCAGGTGAACGTGCTGCCGTGGCCGGGCACGCTGCTGATCTCCATCCGTGCGCGATGGCGCAGCAACACGTGTTTGACGATGGCCAGGCCCAGCCCGGTGCCGCCGGTGTTGGAGTTGCGGCTGGAGTCGACGCGGTAGAAACGTTCGGTCAGGCGCGGCAGGTGTTTGCTGTCGATGCCGATCCCGGAATCCTGCACGCTCAGGTGCGCGCCTTGATCGTCGCCCGACCAGCGAATGCGGATATTGCCCTCGGCCGGGGTGTACTTCACCGCGTTGAACACCAGATTGGAAAACGCACTGCGCAACTCCGCCTCGCTGCCCTTGAGCAGAATGCTCGCATCGGCTTCGAGGGTGATGTGCTGGTTTTTTGCGCCGGACAATTGCTGGGCATCGCTTTTGATCGATTGCAGCAACGTGTCGATCTGCACTGGCTGGTTGTCCGACGGGTAATCAGTGGCTTCCAGTTTCGCCAGCAGCAACAGGTCGTTGAGCAGCGTCTGCATGCGCCCGCCTTGTTGCTGCATTTGCTGCAGGGCTCGGCTCCAGCGCGGGTTCACTTCTTCGACGTTGTCGAGCAGGGTTTCCAGATAGCCGCAGATCACCGTCAGCGGTGTGCGCAGTTCGTGGGAAACGTTGGCGATGAAGTCTTTGCGCATCTGTTCCAGCTGATGGATGCGCGTGACGTCGCGCACCAGCATCAAGTGTTCATTGTTGCCGTAGCGGGTGATGTACAGCTGAATGCGCAGGCGATCATTGGTCGGCGAGGGGATTTCCAGCGGCTCGGCGTAGCTGTCTTGCTCGAAGTACTCCTTGAAGCGCGGATGGCGCACTAGGTTGGTCACCGGTTGGCCGCTGTCCTGCGGGGTCTTCAGACCCAGGAGGGTTTCCGCCGCGCGGTTCCACCATTCCAGATTGCCGTCGCTGTCGAGCATGATCACCGCGTCTTTCAGCGCGGCGGTAGATTCCTGAACCCGGTCGATCACCGCTTGCAGACGTCCGCGTACGCGTTGGTCGCGGCGTTGCAGGTGATAGATGCTGTCGAACACCTCACCCCACAGGCCATAGCCATCGGGCGGTGCTTCATCGGGTTGGTGCAGGCGCAGCCATTCATGCAACCGCAGCAACTGCTTGAGCGTCCAGGCCAGATAAATACCCAGACCTGCAGCAAGGCTCCAGCCGTAATAGCCGGTGATCAGGCCGATCACCAGGCAGGCGGTGACCAGCAACAGCATGTGGCGAATCAGGGTGCCATGCCAGTTTTGATTCACGGAGCGTCCTTAACGCAGCTTCGAGTTTCAAGCCACAAGCTTCAAGCTAAAGCGGATCGGCTTCAACTTGCCGCTTGTAGCTAGAAGCTTGCAGCTGCTGTTTTATGCCTTGGTGGAAAACCGGTAGCCAGTGCCGCGCACGGTTTGTACCAGATTTTCGTAGGCGTCGCCGAGGGCCTTGCGCAGGCGGCGGATGTGCACGTCAACGGTGCGTTCTTCAACGTAGACGTTGCCGCCCCAGACCTGATCCAGCAACTGGCCACGGGTGTAGGCGCGTTCCTGGTGGGTCATGAAGAATTGCAGCAGACGGTATTCGGTCGGGCCCATCTCGGCGGGTTTGCCGTCGATGGTCACGCGGTGGCTGATCGGGTCGAGCAGCAAGCCACCGACTTCAATCGGCGCTTCGCCATCGGTCGGGCCGGCGCGGCGCAACACGGCTTTGAGGCGGGCGACCAGTTCACGCGGGGAAAACGGTTTGGTGATGTAGTCGTCGGCACCGACTTCCAGACCCTGGATCTTGTTGTCCTCTTCGCCCTTGGCGGTGAGCATGATGATCGGGATGTCCCCGGTCAGCTCGTCACGCTTGAGGCGGCGGGCCAACTCGATGCCGGAGGTGCCGGGCAGCATCCAGTCGAGCAGGATCAGATCCGGCTTGCGGTCGACAATGATGGCGTGCGCCTGCTGCGAGTTCTCTGCCTCGAGGCAGTCATAGCCGGCCATTTCCAACGCAACGGCGATCATTTCGCGAATGGGCGCTTCGTCGTCGACGATCAGAATGCTCCTGCCAACCATGCCTTAATCCTCTTGTCATTTAACTGTCTTGCGCCGCATTAGATAACGGAATTATTGCAGTCGTGTGACAGTATTTTAGTCGCCCGGCGATTGGCGCGATCCTGAACTAAGCTTTAAGTCCGAATCCTGACAACCACAAAAGAAGGTTTCCATGACTCAAATGACTGTTTCTTTCAAAGCGCTGATGCTTGCCGCTGCCCTCGCATTGCCATCGATGGCATTCGCCGCCGACCCGGCGATGGAAAAGGATGGCATGTACACCGATCACAAGGGCATGACCCTGTACACCTTCGCCAAAGACTCTGCGGGCAAGTCCATGTGCAATGACAAGTGCGCGACGAACTGGCCGCCGTTGATGGCTGAGGCGGGCGATAAGTCGATGGGTGACTGGACTGTTATCAAGCGTGACGACGGCAAGATGCAGTGGGCCTACCAAGGCATGCCGCTGTACACCTTCGTGATGGACAAAAAGGCCGGTGACATGACCGGTGACGGCAAAATGGACGGCGCCTGGAAAGTCGCCAAAGCCAAGTAACCGCATTGCCTTTGTAGGAGCTGAGCTTGCTCGCGAAAGCGGTGTGTCAGTTAACGCATGTGCTGACTGATACGACGTCTTCGCGAGCAAGCTTTGCTCCTACAAGGTTCTATGTTTAGCGCATTGCGTAATCCAGCACGATCCCGACGAATATCGCCAACCCGGCCCAATGGTTGTGCAAAAACGCCTTGAAGCAGCGCATCCGGTCGCGATCCCGCGTGTACCAGAACTCCCACGCATAGCAACCGGCAGCGACCAGCAAACCAAGGTGAAACCACGTCCCCAACTCAAACTTCGACCCTGCCAGCAACAGGCAGCCCAACGACAGCGCCTGCAAACTCAGGATGATCACCCGATCCGCTTCGCCAAACAGAATCGCCGTCGACTTCACGCCGATCTTCAAATCGTCATCGCGGTCGGTCATCGCGTAATAGGTGTCGTAACCCACCGTCCACAGCAGGTTGGCGATCCACAGCAACCACGCCGCCGCCGGCAGCTCGCCGGTCTCGGCGGTGAACGCCATCGGCATGCCCCACGAGAACGCCGCGCCCAGCACCACTTGCGGGTAATAGGTGTAGCGCTTCATGAACGGGTAAGTGAACGCCAGCGCCAGACCGCCCAGCGACAACCAGATGGTCGGCGCGTTGGTGCACAGCACCAGCAGAAAACTCACGCCCATCAACAGCGCAAAGAACACCAGCGCTTCTTTCGAACTGATCCTGCCGGCCGCCAATGGCCGTTGCGCGGTGCGTTTGACGTGGCCGTCGACCTTGCGATCGGCCCAGTCGTTGATCACGCAACCGCCGGCGCGGGTGAGGATTACGCCGAGGACAAAAATCACCACGTTGGCCAGCGACGGCGAGCCTTTGCCGGCAATCCACAGCGCCCACAGCGTCGGCCACAGCAGCAGGTAAATGCCGATCGGCTTGTCCATCCGGGTCAGCTGAATGAAATCCCAGGCGCGCGGGTTCAAACGGTTCAGGGACTTGAGCAGGCTCTGATACATCAGCAGTTCTCCGGATGGGCGCGGGCGGTGCGCCACAGGCTCGGCAGGAAGATTTCCGCGACCAGCACGCTCAGCGCGCCACGGTCGAAACGCGAACGACGGCCCCACAGTGCGGGCGCCTTGGCGGCGGGCGGCAGCCATGCTTCAGGGTAGTGGCAGACTTCGAGTGCGCGGCGCTGAAAGGCCTGATCGCAGAACAGCAATTCGCCCAGCGAGCGGCTGCCGAGTTCGTCCATGTGCAAACCGTCGCCCTGCAACGCGGCGCGCGAAGCGACGCTGCGGGCAAACACCCAAGCCTCGCCGTGGCCGCGCAAATACACCTCGCGCACCCAGCCTTCGCTGCCTTCGGCCAGATCCAGCGCCGTACATTCATCGGCGCGCAGGGTGTCCCAGCCTTCGAACAAGGGCGTCACGCTAAAGCCGTCGTTAGACAAACGGGTGAGTCGGCGGGTCAGGGAGCCTTCGTCGAACAGCCAGTCGAGGGTCAACGAATCAGGGAGGGGCGTCAGTCGGCTTTGAGTCAGCCAGAGCGGGGCCGGGGAGGAATTTGTCTGTTGCACAATGAGTCATTATTGGCCGCAAATGAGGCGGCGAGCTTACCATGGCGAGCTGCGATATTGAGCGATCCGGGTCGCCGTTGCGCCGAACAGGCTTGCATCTGCGCGGCTCCATCAGTACAAAACGCGCTGAGCCGGACGGCAGCGCAACACCCATCGACCGTCCGCGCCGGCAAAAGCCTGAACCCTGAGGAAGTACCTGAATGAAAAAGTGGCAATGTGTGGTCTGCGGCCTGATCTACAACGAAGCCGACGGCTGGCCGGATGACGGCATCGCGCCGGGCACTCTGTGGCAGGACGTGCCGGAAGACTGGCTGTGCCCGGACTGCGGCGTCGGCAAAATGGACTTCGAAATGATCGAAATCAACTAAATAAATCCAAAGGAGTAAGGCATGAGCGCACCTGTCGTCATCATCGGCACCGGCCTGGCGGGCTATAACCTCGCCCGGGAATTTCGCAAGCTCGACAGCGAAACCCCGCTGCTGTTGATTACCGCCGATGACGGCCGCTCTTACTCCAAGCCGATGCTCTCTACCGGTTTCGGCAAAAACAAAGACGCCGATGGCCTGAGCATGGCCGAGCCGGGCGTCATGGCCGAGCAATTGAAAGCCGAAGTGCGCACCCACACGCGCATCAGCGGAATCGATGCCGGCCACAAGCGTCTGTGGATCGGCGAAGAAGCTGTCAGCTATCGCGATCTGATCCTCGCTTGGGGCGCGGAAACCGTGCGCGTGCCGGTCGAAGGCGATGGCGCCGAACTGGTGTTCCCGATCAATGATCTCGAAGACTACGCGCGATTCCGTGCCGCGGCCGCCGGCAAGCGCCGCGTGCTGCTGCTCGGCGCCGGTCTGATTGGCTGCGAATTCGCCAACGACCTGATCCTTGGCGGCTATGAAGTGCAACTGGTCGCGCCATGCGAGCAGGTCATGCCGACCTTGCTGCACCCGGCCGCTGCCGCCGCCGTGCAGGCTGGACTGGAAAGTCTCGGCGCCAAATTCCACCTCGGCCCGGTGCTGACCCGTTTGCAGAAAGTTGCTGACGGCCTGGAAGCGCACCTCTCCGACGGCCAGGTCATCGCCTGCGATGTGGTGGTCTCGGCCATCGGTCTGCGCCCGCGCATTGATCTGGCGGCGGCTGCCGGCGTGCAGGTCAATCGCGGTGTCGTGGTTGATCGCCATTTGAAGACGTCCCACGCCAATATCTACGCCTTGGGCGATTGCGCCGAGGTCGATGGGCTGAATCTGTTGTACGTAATGCCCCTCATGAGCTGTGCGCGTGCGCTGGCACAAACCTTGGCGGGAAACCCTACAGCGGTGACCTACGGCCCTATGCCCATCACCGTGAAAACCCCGGTGTGCCCGTTGGTTGTTTCGCCGCCGCCACGCGGTAGCGAAGGCGTCTGGACGGTCGAAGGGCAGGGCGCCGACGTCAAAGCGCTGTGCCATAACGCAGACGGCCAGTTGCTCGGTTATGCGCTGACGGGTGCGGCGGTGATGGAAAAACTCGCCCTGAACAAACAGCTTCCAGCCTTGCTGGCGTAAATACCGGTCGTTCTGTCGGAATCACCCCGCTTTTGCCCCCACAAAGATCCGGGTGAGACTGGCGCAGGCTTTAACCGCGTGCCATCCTCACTCCCGTCTGCCGCAGAGTAGAGCACCTGCGGCGCCTTGGGCGCTGTTCCAACGAGGACAGCACGGACATAACAACAAAAAACCGTCAAAGGGGCTTCACTAATGCGTAAACCAGAACTCGCCGCTGCAATCGCTGAAAAAGCAGATCTGACCAAAGAACAGGCCAACCGCGTTCTCAACGCCGTTCTCGAAGAAATCACCGGCGCTCTGCACCGCAAGGACAGCGTCACGCTGGTGGGCTTCGGCACCTTCCTGCAACGCCACCGCGGCGCCCGTACCGGCAAAAACCCGCAGACCGGCGAGCCGGTGAAAATCAAGGCCAGCAACACCGTTGCGTTCAAGCCAGGCAAATCGTTGAAAGACAGCGTCAATCCTTAATTGCAACGAACTCCCTGAATAATGGGGAGAACGGTTGCGGAAAAATGGGCATACCGATTGAATCGGATGCCCATTTTTTATGCCTGATGGTTTCTACATATCGTTGTATGGCGATCGCCATTAATACTCTTGCAACAATATGCACATTGTATGCAATCCACTCGGCTGATAATCCCTTCTATATAAAAGCCATCATTGTGATGGCACTTTTTTAATTGTCTGTTGTCACGCGGCGTTTAATTGAAACAGCAATGAAGTCTTTCAGAATTTTCCTACATCGGGATTTTTCAAAACTTGTCATGCTCCGCACTGCTTCCGGCGACTCGTTCGGCTCTTGTTTTCAAGGGAGCTGGCGACCGCTCTGGATCGACGCTTTGCGGCCGGTTCGACCAGAGCGATGCTATTAAAATGGCATCGGGGATTCCCTGACGGAATATAGGGAAACCTCCTACGTGATTTAAAGAACACTTCGTCTTGTTGTTTAATCAGATGCTTGCTAGTGGCCATCATAGTGATTACGATGCGCGCACTTGAAAGAGCACAAACTCAATTGGATGAGTCCCGTACCCGCTCTTCGATACTGTCCCGCGCCGATGCAATTCCAATAGGCGCATGACCGTAATCCTTAATAAAGGCCATGGATGTCCTACTCAAGCAAACTTTCCGCTCATTACCTCGAACTCGCAAAAGTCTCTGTTTCCAAAGAGAATTTCGCGGGCGAAGACGTTCGTTTTTCGAGCGAATTCGAGGCATTGGAAAGCGAACTGAGCAAAGCCTCGTCGATGCACGAAAGCGGGCAGATCGACTGGCTGAAAATCCGCGAAAACAGCGAAAACCTGCTGCGTACTCAATCCAAGGATTTGCGTGTCGGCGCCTGGCTGACCTGGTCGTTGTACCAGCGTGAATCCTTCCCCGGGCTGCTGGCCGGCCTCGGTTTGCTGCACCATCTGTCGGAAAACAACTGGGCCGACGTCCACCCGCTCAAACCCCGCACCCGTGCCGCCGCCATCGGCTGGCTGGTGCCGCGTCTTGAGCAGGTCATTACCGAAAACATCGCGATCAAAGAGCAGTTGCCGATGTTCCGGCAGCTCTCCGATCACCTCACCGGTCTTGAAGCCGCTTGCGCTGAGCACTTGGGCGATGAGTCGCCGTTGCTGCTGCCGATCTCCCGTCGCCTGAAAACCATGATCCAGCGCGCTGCCGACAATCAGCCGGCCCCCGGTGTGGTGGGCGCAGCGGTGGCGCAGGTCAAGCAGGCCGCGACCCAGTTGCTCACTCCCGGCGCGCCGATCGATAACGAAAAAGACGCGCACAAAGCATTGCGCGCCCAGCAAGACAGCGCTCGCCCGTTGTGTGCCTGGTGGCTCAAACAGAAAGCCACCGACCTGCGCGCCTTGCGCCTCAACCGCACGCTGTTGTGGATGACCATCGACGCGGTGCCCGAGCGCAACGCCGAGCAGATCACCATGCTGCGCGGCCTGCCGGTCGACAAACTCAAGCTCTATCAGGATCGCTTCGATCAGGGCAAATACGCGGATTTGCTGGTGGAACTGGAGGCGAGCCTGGCGAAGGCGCCGTTCTGGTTCGATGGCCAGAGGATGGTCTGGGAATGTCTCCAGAACCTCAACGCCGAGCTGGCCATGCGCGAAGTGGAAATCCACTTCGCGCTTTTGGTTCAACGGCTGCCCGGCATTATCGAACTGCGTTTCCATGACGGCGCACCGTTCGCCGATCCCGCTACTCGGGCGTGGATCGCCGCTAACGTCATGCCGCATCTGCAAAGCGCCAGCGCGCCGCGCAAGGTCGAAAGTGACAACGTCGAAACCCAGCCTGCCTGGGAAAAAGCCCTCGAAGAGGTGCTGCCGATTCTGCGCAAGGAAGGCCTCAAGCCTGCCGTGCAGATTCTCAAGCAAGGACTGCAAGCCGCCCAGGGTGGGCGCGTGCGTTTCTTCTGGCAGTTCGCCCTCGCACGGTTGTGCTTCATGGCCAAGAAATACGAACTGGCCAAGAACCAGCTGGAAACCCTCGATCAGACATTACAGGACTCAGGCCTGCACGCCTGGGAGCCCGATCTTGCATTGGAAGTGCTGCATTTACTGCATAGCTGCTGCGAGTTGTTGCCGCAGAACCATGCCGTACGTGAACGCAAGGAAGAGATTTATCGCAGGCTGTGCCACCTCGATCTCGAAGTGGTACTCGAATAGGCCCCAGGGCCACAACCGCAAGGAGAAAAGCCATGGCCAAAGAAGGCTCGGTAGCCCCCAAGGAACGCATCAACGTCACCTTCAAACCCGCCACCGGCGGTGCTCAGGAAGAGATTGAACTGCCGCTGAAGCTGCTGGCAATCGGTGACTACACCCACCGCAAGGACGAACGCAAGATCGAAGATCGCAAGCCGATCAGCATCGACAAGGTGACCTTCGACGAGGTGTTGGCCAAGCAAGAGCTGAGCCTGTCGATGAACGTGCCGAACCGTCTGCAGGAAGAAGGCAGCACGGAAGAGTTGGGCGTGCAACTGCGCGTCAATTCGATGAAGGACTTCAACCCGGCCAGCCTGGTCGAGCAAGTGCCTGAGCTGAAAAAACTGATGGAACTGCGCGATGCGCTGGTGGCCCTCAAAGGCCCGCTGGGTAACGCCCCTGCGTTCCGTAAAGCCATCGAAGGCGTGCTCGCCGACGACGAATCCCGCGGTCGCGTACTCGGTGAGCTGGGCCTCAACGCCGCAGCCCCGGACGCCTGAACCCAGCAGCCAAGGAAGCCTACACAATGAGCACTAGCGCAGCACAAGAGAAAGGCGCCGCGAGCGGCGAGTACAGCATTCTCGACAGCATCATCGCCGAAACCCGTCTGACCCCGGACGACGAAGCCTACGACATCGCCAAACGCGGCGTGTCGGCCTTCATCGAAGAACTGCTCAAGCCGCAGAACAACGGTGAGCCGGTCAAGAAGGCCATGGTTGACCGCATGATCGCCGAGATCGATGCCAAGCTCAGCCGTCAGATGGACGAAATCCTGCACCACCCGGATTTCCAGGCGCTGGAATCTTCGTGGCGTGGTCTGCAGTTGCTGGTCGACCGCACCAATTTCCGCGAAAACATCAAGATTGAAATCCTCAACGTCTCCAAAGAAGACCTGCTGGACGATTTCGAAGATTCGCCGGAAGTCATGCAGTCGGGTCTGTACAAGCACATCTACACCGCTGAATACGGCCAGTTCGGTGGTCAGCCGGTGGGCGCGATCATCGCCAACTACTACATGTCGCCAAGCTCGCCTGACGTGAAACTGATGCAGTACGTGTCCAGCGTTGCCTGCATGTCTCACGCGCCGTTCATTGCTGCGGCCGGCCCGAAATTCTTCGGTCTGGAAAGCTTCACCGGCCTGCCGGATCTGAAAGATCTGAAAGACCACTTCGAAGGCCCGCAATTCGCCAAATGGCAGAGCTTCCGGACTTCGGAAGACTCCCGCTACGTTGGCCTGACCGTGCCGCGTTTCCTGCTGCGCAACCCGTACGACCCGGAAGAAAACCCGGTGAAATCGTTCGTGTACAAGGAAACCGTTGCCAACAGCCACGAGCACTACCTGTGGGGCAACACCGCTTACGCGTTCGGCACCAAGCTGACCGACAGCTTCGCCAAATTCCGCTGGTGCCCGAACATCATCGGCCCACAGAGCGGTGGCGCTGTTGAAGACCTGCCGCTGCACCATTTCGAAAGCATGGGCGAAATCGAAACCAAGATCCCTACCGAGGTTCTGGTCAGCGACCGTCGTGAATACGAACTGGCCGAGGAAGGCTTCATCTCCCTGACCATGCGCAAAGGCTCCGACAACGCGGCGTTCTTCTCCGCGAGCTCGGTGCAGAAGCCGAAGTTCTTCGGCATCAGCGCTGAAGGCAAGGCTGCAGAGCTGAACTACAAGCTCGGCACTCAACTGCCGTACATGATGATCGTCAACCGCCTGGCTCACTACTTGAAAGTGCTGCAGCGTGAGCAACTCGGTTCGTGGAAAGAGCGTACCGACCTCGAGCTGGAACTGAACAAGTGGATCCGCCAGTACGTCGCCGACCAGGAAAATCCGAGCGCCGAAGTGCGTGGCCGTCGTCCGCTGCGCGCTGCGCAAATCATCGTCAGCGACGTTGAAGGCGAGCCAGGCTGGTACCGCGTGAGCTTGAACGTGCGTCCGCACTTCAAGTACATGGGTGCCGATTTCACCCTGTCGCTGGTTGGCAAGCTGGACAAAGAGTAAGAGCGACTCATGGACGGATACGGCAGCCTTTTCGAACGCCTTAATGGCGACGCAGAAAAACGCAGTGGTTGGAGCCGCGAGGTTTCCGCCATGGCGTCCGTGGCTGCCCATCTGGCCAAAATGCTCAGCACCCGGGCCGGCAGCGTGCAAACGCTGTCCGACTACGGGTTGCCCGATCTCAATGACATGCGCCTGAGCCTGCACGACTCCCTGAGTCAGGCCCGCCTGGCCATCGAATGCTTCATCGAAGCCTACGAGCCGCGCCTGAGCAACGTGCGTGTCATTTCCCTGCCGCGTGATCACGATCAACTGCGTCTGGCCTTCAGCATCGAAGGCCTGCTGGAAGTTGATGGTTTCAAGCGACAGGTCAGTTTCGCCGCGCGCCTGGATGGCAGCGGTCAAGTGAAGGTCAACTAAGGAGATTCCCGATGTCTGGCAAACCCGCAGCACGCGTATCCGACCCCACCGCTTGCCCGCTCCCCGGCCACGGCACCAACCCGATCGCCGCCGGTTCCGGCGACGTGTTCTTCGACGGCCTCGCGGCCGCCCGCCAAGGCGATGCCTCGGCGTGTGGTGGTGCGATGGTCGGCGATCTGGCGACCACGGTTTTGATTAACGGCAAACCTGCTGCAACGGTCGGTTCGGTGGGTTCGCATGGGAACAAGGTTACGGCTGGGTCCGGGACGGTGATTATTGGCAATTCGCATACGCCGGTGACGTTTGTGCCGCCAGTTCCAATGCCTGACTATTTCAATGACTTTTTCGTTTTGAGGGACGACGAAGGTAGCCCGGTGGCAAATTACGGCTACCGATTGGAGACCGAGTCAGGTGAGATTTATGAGGGCGTGACGGACGTCAACGGCCACACCAAAGCTGTTAGCACCGGTAAAGCTTCCCAGATATTGAAAATTTCCCTGCTTCCTCCAGCAGGAGTCGCGAATGTCTAACGTTACGCCTCTGGCGGAGGCTCCTTCCACCCCTTCTACCAATCGTGAGGGGCAGGTCGCGACCGTAAAATTAGCAAAGCTTTCAACTTATGAATTCAATATAAGATCGTTTCACCCAGGGAAAACGTTTGGGTGGAGCGGCTTTTACTTCGAAGGTGATGCACGCGGCTTTTCGTTAAAGCCAAGCGGCCTCTCTGGCGCTCAAGGTACGCTAATAACTTCACGTGTATGGCATAGGTTTTTTGTAAAGCTGGCAACGAACGAAGTTGTTAATACGCAAACGGAGTCGAATGATTCCGGGAAGGCGGGTGAAGAACATACTCACTATGATGCAGAGTTAAAGCCCAAAGGCGGAAGCTGGCCATCAATTAAAAGTGAAAAGGGTGCAGTCACTACTGTTTGGGTTGATGGTGGTTACGCAGGTGAGAATCACGCTTTTCCATTTTCAGCGGAAACAAAAAAATTGACAGGAATGACATTCGTGCCAAGCCTGGACGTAAGTTACAAAGTTATAATGACGTTCGATCGAGTGGCGAAGCATTTAGATGTAGTGACATATATAACTGGTGATGGATTTCCGAACTGTGAGGCTTTTATTACTGATGCTTCTGGAAAATCTGTTTTTTTAGGTGTGCATGTTCGGAAGGCTGCAGCTCTTGTTGCGCTATTTGGTGATAAGAAGTATCCGATGATCTCTTCGGCGATTCGCATAGAAGTTGATGAAGAGGGGAACTTCAAAGGCACTCTTGGAAACGAGATGAGAAGGCGAAAGTTAAAAAAAGAAGCTCTGGAAATGCGGCCGATTGAGGAGTGGAATAATTTTTTCAAAAATCTTAGTCCGAACGATGGCCGCTGGATGGGTATCTGGGAAGAGCCTATGCCGGACGACTCTACCGAGTCGACGTTGAAATGACGTATGTGAGTTATTTTAAAACAGCGATTTGGTTGCCAATGGTGGTGTTGCCGGTTTTGCTGTTGCTTGATGCTTTATATTTTTCCAGCCCGCTACGTGGTGGGATGGAACAGTTCGTCCTTATATACGTTCTTGGTTTCGGGCTGGTGGCCTATGTGTTATTCGCGGTCTTTTCTACTCGTTTGATTTCTAGGAGAACTGAGCTTGAAGTCGTACGTCTTGCTTGGTGGGCTCCTGTAGTTTTTATCCCGTTTTATGGAGTGCCTTGGGTTGTTTATGGCATCGGATGTTTGGCGTTTGGCAGGCTAGCTGGTCTGGGTATGATGTTTTTGTGGTTAACTTATATTCCCTATGTTTTAGTGGTTGGCGCATTTTTTTCAGTTGTTACGGTTGTTGCTTTTAAAGTCTTGAGTAAGTTTTTACTGTTTTCCGAGAAGCGTTAGAGATGCTTGTGATAAGCCCTGTTATGTGGCGTATCAAAACAGGTGGCTGTTCCAAATGGTAGTAAGCTCGTGATTTGGAAATCGAGAAAGGTGAAATGATGAGTGCAGCTCTATTATATTTTTCAAATGATGAAGTATGTAGGCGCAAGCTCATGAAGCTGTCTGTCGCAATTCTTGCTGTGGCTTTGTTTTCACTGACAAACGTGTTTCCTAATGCGCTCATGATGTTGATGGATGGTGTTAACTTCATCCCGTCTGAATCCTCCATTTTTTCATTCAAGCCTTATGAGATAAATGAGGGGTCGTCGAATTACTGGATCTATGGCGAGGATGGTAAGAACTATTACTACTTCTCCTACGAGCCCGCAGCGCCTTACGTATTCATTCGTAAATCCAATGCATGTCCGTCATTTGATCGGCTTGACCATGCCACGTGGTGCGCCGCAGAAGGCGGCGGTCAAAAATGAACCGGCATTTCGGTGGCGGAGCGTTTTTTTTATGAGTTCATTTTTCAGGCAGGTACCCCGTGTCCTTTAACCACTACTACCAAAGCGAACTCACCGCACTGCGCCAACTCGGTCGCCGTTTCGCCGAGCGTAGTCCGGCGCTGGCACCGTATCTGGGGCAGGCCGGGCGGGATCCGGACGTGGAGCGGTTGCTCGAAGGCTTTGCGTTTCTCACCGGGCGTTTGCGCCAGAAGCTCGACGACGAGTTGCCGGAGCTCAGCCATTCGCTGATGCAATTGCTCTGGCCGAACTACATGCGCCCGCTGCCGGCGTTCAGCATTTTGCAGTTCGATCCGCTCAAGCGTTCGGGCCCTGCGCTGGTGGTCGAGCGTGATACGCCGGTGGAGAGCAAGCCGATCGAAGACGTGCGCTGCCGCTTCCGCACTTGCTACCCGACCGAGGTGTTGCCGCTGGATCTCGCGGCGCTGAATTACTCGGTGAAGGGCGACGGCTCGCTGCTGAGTCTGCGTCTGGAAATGAGCGCCGACGGCCACCTCGGTGAGCTTGAACTGAGCAAACTGCGTCTGCACTTTGCCGGCGAGCGTTACATCAGCCAGATGTTGTACCTGAGCCTGCTGCGCAACCTCGAAGGCATCGAGCTGATCCCGCTCGACGGCGCCGGCAAGCCGATCGATGGCGTCAGCGGCAAGCCGATGGCGTTCAAGATTCCCGGTGACCGGGTCACCCCGGTGGGCTTTGCCGAAGAAGAAGCGTTGATCCCGTATCCGCTGAACACCTTCCGTGGCTATCGCTACCTGCAGGAATACTTCGCCTTTCAGGACAAATTCCTCTTCGTCGACGTCAACGGTCTGGACATCCTCAACGCACTGCCGCAGGACACCCTCAAGCAGATGCGCGGTCTGGAATTGCGCTTCGACATTCGCAAGAGCGGCATCCTGCGCATGCGCCCGACACTGGATAACGTGAAGCTGTTTTGCACGCCGATCGCCAACCTGTTTGCCCACGATGCGTTGCCGATTCGTCTCGACGGCAAGCAGGACGAATACCTGCTGCTGCCGGCGGAATACGATCTGGAAAACTGCGGTGTGTTCTCGGTGGAAACCGTGACGGGATGGAAGCCCGGCGGCCTCGGTTATCAGGAATACGTGCCGTTCGAATCCTTCGAGCACGACCCGAGTTTCGACGTGCCCAACAGCCGTCCGCATTACAGCATTCGCCAGCGCTCTTCCTTGCTGCACGACGGCCTCGACACTTATTTGAGCTTCGGCATTCGCCACACCGAAGCCCACGAAACCCTGTCGATCGAGCTGATCTGCACCAACCAGAATCTGCCGCGCAAGCTCAAGCTCGGCGACATCTGTGTGGCCTGCGAAGAGACGCCGGAGTTCCTCAGTTTCCGCAACATCACCCCGGCCACGTCGAGCTTCGCGCCGCCGCTGAACCGAGACTTCCTGTGGAAGCTGATCAGCAACATGTCGCTTAACTATTTGTCGCTGGCCGACGTCAATGCGTTGAAGGTGATTCTGGAAACCTACGACTTGCCGCGCTACTACGACCAGCACGCAGAGAAGGTCAGCAAACGCCTGCTCGGCGGCCTGAAGAATATCAAGCACCACCACGTCGATCGCTTGCACCGTGGCTTGCCGGTACGCGGCTTGCGCACCGAGCTGACCATCGACCCCGAAGGGTATATCGGCGAGGGCGATCTGTTCGTCTTCGCTTCGGTTCTTAACGAGTTTTTCGCGCTTTACGCCAGTCTCAATTCATTCCACGAGCTGCGAGTAAAAAGCACACAGGGAGAGGTGTACCAATGGACACCACGTATGGGCCTGCAGCCCCTGCTTTAAGCGGGCTCACCAAGGCGATACGCGAGTACTCGCTGTTTCAGGCAGTGCTGCTGGTGATCGATCGGCTGCGCGAGGCACACCCGTACCTGAGCGAAGACGATTTGTACGATCAGCTGGAATTCCAGGCCAATCCGAGCCTGGGTTTTCCCGGCAGCGACGTCGATCGCGTGGAGTTTTTCGAAGAGCACGGGCAGATGCGCGCGCGCATGCGTTTCAACCTGATCGGCCTGGTCGGTTCCGGTTCGCCGCTGCCGGCGTTCTATGGCGAACAGGCGCTGGGCGATAGCGAAGACGGCAACCCGACGCGCAACTTCCTCGACCTGTTCCACCATCGCCTGCAACGGCTGATGCTGCCGATCTGGCGCAAATACCGCTACCGCGCAAGCTTCCAGAGCGGCGCGCTCGATCCGTTTTCGGCGCAGCTGTTTGCGCTGATCGGCCTCGGTGGCGAAGAGATCCGCAAAGCTAAAGAACTCAACTGGAAACGCCTGCTGCCGTACCTCGGTTTGCTCAGTCTGCGCGCGCACTCGGCGGCGCTGATCGAAGCCGTGTTGCGTTACTACTTCAAGCACGAAGACCTGGTCATCGAGCAGTGCATCGAGCGCCGCGTCGAGATTCTCGAAGAACAGCGCAATCGTTTGGGCCGCGCCAACAGCCTGCTCGGCGAAGACCTGGTGCTCGGCGAGCACGTGCGCGACCGCAGCGGCAAATTCCGCATTCACATCACCGAACTCGACTGGCAGCGATTCCATGAATTCCTGCCGATCGGTTTCGGCTACCAGCCGCTCTGCGCGCTGGTGCGGTTCACCCTGCGTGACCCGCTCGATTACGACATCCGCCTGGTGCTGCGCCAGGAAGAAATCCGCGAACTGCGCATCGGTGAGCAGAACGCCTGTCGCCTCGGTTGGACCAGTTGGCTGGGCCGCGAAAAAGCGGACGGCGTGGTGACCCTGGGCAGCAAAATTCATTAAGGACGTGAGCCATGATCAACGTAGACCTGCAACAACTCATCCAGGCGCTGGACGCCGAAACCCGTCGTGATCTGGAGCGTTCGGCCGAGCGTTGCGTCGCCCGTGGCGGCAGCAAAATCCTCGTCGAAGACTTGATGCTCGGCCTGCTCGAACGTCCGAACGGCTTGCTCGCCCGCGCGTTGCAAGACGCCGATGTCGACGCCGGTGAACTCAGCGCGGCGCTGCAATCGCGCGTCGAGCACAGCGCCTCGCGCAACCCGGTGTTCGCCCCGGAACTGGTGCAGTGGCTGCAAGATGCGTTGCTGGTGGCCAACCTCGAACTCGGTCAGACCCAGGTTGAAGACGCCGCGCTGATCCTCGCGCTGCTGCGCAACCCGATGCGTTACGCCGGCAGCCGTTATCAGCCGCTGCTCGCCAAACTGAACATTGATCGCCTGAAGGAATTTGCCCTGTCGCAACAGGAGCAACCGGCGGCCAACGGCAAACCGGCGGCGCAGGGCGAATCACTGTTGCAGCGCTTCACCCACAACCTGACCCAACAGGCCCGTGACGGCAAACTCGACCCGGTGCTGTGCCGTGACGGCGCGATTCGGCAGATGGTCGACATCCTCGCCCGTCGCCGCAAGAACAACCCGATCGTCGTTGGTGAGGCCGGTGTCGGCAAGACCGCCATCGTCGAAGGTCTGGCCTCGCGCATCGCCGCCGGTGAAGTGCCGCAAGTGCTCAAAGGCGTCGAACTGCTGTCGCTGGACATGGGCCTGCTGCAGGCCGGCGCCAGCGTCAAAGGTGAATTCGAACGTCGTCTCAAGGGCGTGATCGACGAAGTCAAAGCTTCGCCAAAACCGATCATTCTGTTTATTGACGAAGCCCACACGCTGATCGGCGCGGGCGGCAACGCTGGCGGTTCCGACGCCGCCAACCTGCTGAAACCGGCACTGGCCCGTGGCGAACTGCGCACCATCGCCGCCACCACGTGGGCCGAGTACAAGAAATACTTCGAGAAAGACCCGGCGCTGGCCCGTCGTTTCCAACCGGTGCAATTACACGAACCGACCGTCAGCGAAGCGGTGACCATCCTCCGTGGTCTGGCCCAGGTTTACGAGAAAAGCCACGGTATCTATCTGCGTGATGATGCGGTGGTCTCGGCGGCGGAATTGTCCGCACGTTACCTGGCCGGTCGGCAACTGCCGGACAAAGCCGTTGATGTCCTCGACACCGCTTGCGCCCGCGTGCGCATCAGCCTCGCCGCCGCTCCGGAAAGTCTTGAGCGCCTGCGTGGCGAACTGGCTGAAGGTGGTCGTCAGCGTCAGGCCCTGCGCCGTGACGCCGAGGCCGGTCTGCTGATCGATCACGAAGCGCTGGAGGCTTTGGAAGCACGTCTCGACGAAGCCGAAGACGAAATGGTCGCGCTGGAAACCCTGTGGACTGAACAGAAAACCCTGGCCGAGCGCCTGCTCGATCTGCGTCAGCAACTGGCCAAGGCCCGCGAAGCCGCCGCCGTTGAACCGGTGCTCAGCGTTGAAGAAGACGCCGAAGGCACCGTCATCGAAACCCTCGCCGCCGAGGTCGAAGAAGGCCAGAGCGTCGAAGCGCTGGAAGCGCAGCTCAACGAAACCCACAGCGCGTTGACTGCCGCCCAGGTCAAAGAACGTCTGGTCAGTTTCGAAGTGTGCCCGCGTCTGGTCGCCGAAGTGATCAGCGCCTGGACTGGCGTGCCGTTGGCGCAACTGGCTCGCGAGCACAACGCCAAAGTCGCCAGTTTCGCCACCGATCTGCGCACGCGCATTCGCGGTCAGGAACAAGCCGTGCACGCACTGGATCGCTCGATGCGCGCCACCGCTGCCGGCCTGAACAAACCTGATGCGCCAGTCGGCGTGTTCCTGCTGGTCGGCCCGAGCGGCGTCGGTAAAACCGAGACCGCGCTGGCCCTCGCTGATCTGCTGTACGGCGGCGACCGTTTCATCACCACCATCAACATGTCCGAGTTCCAGGAGAAGCACACCGTCTCGCGCCTGATCGGCGCACCGCCAGGCTACGTCGGTTACGGCGAGGGCGGCATGCTCACCGAAGCCGTGCGGCAGAAACCGTACTCGGTGGTGTTGCTCGATGAAGTCGAGAAGGCTGATCCGGACGTGCTCAACCTGTTCTACCAAATCTTCGACAAAGGCGTGGCCAACGACGGCGAGGGTCGCGAGATCGACTTCCGCAACACGTTGATCCTGATGACCTCGAACCTCGGCAGCGATCGCATCAGCGACCTTTGCGAAAACGGCGCGCGGCCAACCGCTGAAGTGCTCGAAGAAACCATTCGCCCGGTGCTCAGCAAGCATTTCAAACCGGCGCTGCTGGCGCGGATGAAAGTGGTGCCGTACTACCCGGTCGGCGGCCCGGTATTGCGCGAGCTGATCGAGATCAAACTCGGTCGTCTCGGCGAGCGCCTCAACCGTCGTCAGCTGGATTTCAGCTGGTGCCAGAACCTTGTCGATCACTTGTCCGAGCGCTGCACGCAAAGCGACAGCGGCGCGCGCCTGATCGATCATCTGCTCGATCAACACGTGCTGCCGCTGGTGGCCGATCGTCTGCTCGACGCCATGGCCACCGGTGAAAGCCTGAAGCGCGTGCACGCCACGCTCGACGGCGAAGCCAGTGTGACGTGCGAGTTCGCCTGAGGTGGGCGTGATGTTCACTCAAGTGCCGCAGCCGCTGGTGTATGCCGAAGCGTTGCTGGCGCAGTTCGCCAGTCTGTCGCGCGCGGCGGACGGTGCTGCGCTGCTGGGTGACTTCGTGCGCGGCTTGGCCGAGTTGAGCGGTTGCGAACTGGCGCAGTTGTATCTGCTCGACGCCACCCACACCTGCCTGGGAATGAACGCCGAATGCCTCGACGGCGCCCTGCAACCGCGTGAAGCGGCGAGCCTGCCGGCGGATTACAACGGTGAGCAACTGCTGCAATTCGCTCTGTGCCAGAACCGCGTGGTGTGCCTCGACGACTTGAGCGGCAGCCTGCACGAAACCAGTTTTCTGCCGGCGGTGGCCTCGCCGTGGCAGTCGCTGTTGTGCGTGCCGCTGGTCAATCAGCACAAGGCTGTCGAAGGCTTGCTGCTCTGCGCCAGCCGCCGTCGCACCGACCTGCAAGGCTTCGCCGATTCGCTCGGTCAGCTCGGCTCGTTCGTGCTCGGCCAACTGCATTTGCTCCAGCGTCTGCGTCAGCCTCGCGATGTGTCGGCGCCGGTGGCGCGCAGCGTGCCGAGCATCAGCGGTTACGGCTTGATTGGCAAAAGCACCGCGATGCGCCAGACCTACTCGCTGATCGGCAAAGTCCTGCACAGCCCGTACACCGTGCTGTTGCGCGGCGAAACCGGCACCGGCAAGGAAGTCGTCGCGCGGGCGATTCACGATTGCGGGCCGCGTCGCTCGCAGGCGTTCATCGTGCAGAACTGCGCGGCGTTCCCTGAAAACCTGCTGGAAAGCGAGCTGTTCGGCTATCGCAAGGGTGCCTTCACCGGTGCTGATCGCGACCGCGCCGGGCTGTTCGACGCGGCCAATGGCGGCACGCTGTTGCTCGATGAAATCGGTGATATGCCGCTGTCGCTGCAATCGAAATTACTGCGCGTGTTGCAGGAAGGCGAGATTCGTCCGCTGGGCTCCAACGACACGCACAAGATCGACGTGCGCATCATCGCCGCGACCCACCGTGATCTGTCGGTGCTGGTCAGCGAAGGCAAATTCCGCGAGGACTTGTACTACCGCCTCGCGCAATTTCCGATTGTGCTGCCGGCGTTGCGTCAGCGCGAAGGCGACATCCTCGACCTGGCGCGGCATTTCGCCGAAAAGGCCTGCGCCTATTTGCAGCGAGATCCGGTGCGTTGGTCGGACGCGGCGTTGGAGCATCTGGCGGGTTACACCTTCCCCGGCAACGTCCGCGAACTGAAAGCGCTGGTCGAACGCGCGGTGCTGTTGTGCGAGGGCGGCGAGTTGCTGGCCGAGCATTTCTCCCTGCGCATGGAGCCGATGCCCGAAGACAACAGCAGCCTGAATCTGCGTGAACGCCTGGAGCAAGTCGAGCGCACGCTATTGCTCAACTGCCTGCGCAAAAACGACGGCAACCAGACCCTCGCCGCCCGCGAACTGGGCCTGCCCCGCCGCACGCTGCTATACCGCCTCGGCCGCCTGAATATCAATTTGGGTGACTTCGATGGTTGAGCAGAAAGTGATCGCCTTGTCCCGCACTCCCACGGCCAATGAATTCCTTGAGGCTGTTGATTCCCCTGTGGCGAGGGGATTTATCCCCGATCGGCTGCGCAGCAGCCGCAGTCCGGTAGATACGGCCTCACTGAAAGACCGCGCTGGCAGGTTTTGGGGGCGCTGCGCACCCCATCGGGGACAAGTCCCCTCACCACAGGGGATCAACATTCCTCCCAAAAGTGGCTGGAGGCTGCGATCTAGAGCCTCCCAAACCAACAAATTCGCTAATAACGGCGCCGCCCGCAAGGGCCGGCGCTTTGTGCTTTGTCTACCCCTGGAGACCCTCTGATGTCTGTTCGTCACTGGCACGCTGTCCTGCTGACCCTCGTCGTTCTATGCGGCCTTGGCGGCTGTAGCGGCAACTACAAATTCAACGACAACGACTATCGCCCGCTGGGTGATCCGCAAGCGGCCAATCGCGGTAAGTGATTGCAAGGAGCAGCAAACATGGAATTGGTTTTCGAAATGCTGAACACCAAGCAATTCGTGCCCACGGAGTTGTGCCAGAAGACCTTCAAACAGGCCGGCGGCGTGATCGGGCGGGGCGAGGATTGCGACTGGATCATCCCTGACCGCAAGCGTCACCTGTCCAATCACCACGCGATTGTCAGCTACCGCGAAGGCTCGTTTTTCCTGACCGACAGCAGCAGTAACGGCATTCAGGACGGCGGCAGCGGCGCGCGTCTGCACAAGGGCGAACCGGTGCGCATCGAGCACGGCAGCACCTACGTGCTCGGCGACTTCGAGATTCGTGCGCGACTGGTGCGTGACCCGGCCACGTTCGACGGCGAAGCCGGCCGTCCGCGCGCGGCGGGCAGCATCATTCCCGACGACGCGTTTCTCGACCTCGACCCGCTCAATGCCATCGAACAGCAAGAGCGCGTGTACTCGGAAATCGACGAATTGCTGGCGCCGACCGCCAAACCCGAGGATTCCCGTCAGCGCGCCGACTACGCGCGCATCGACATGGAAAGCCTGATGGTGCCGGAGCTGATCGCCGCTCCCGTCGAGCCTGAACCCGCGCCGGCGCCGAAGCCTGTTGAACGGCAAAGCGAAGGTTTCTGGGAGCACTTCGGCGCCGCGCTGGGTGTCGACGTCAAAAGCCTCAACCACGACGAACGCGAAGCGCTGGCACTGAATGCCGCGCGTTTGCTGCGTCAGAGCGTCGGCGGTTTACAACAGAGCCTGCGCACCCGCTCGGAGCTGAAAAACGAGCTGCGTCTGGCGCAGACCATCGTCCAGGGCACCAACAAGAACCCGCTGAAATTCGCCGTCGATCCGAGCGAAGCGCTGGAGATTCTGTTGCAGCCAAGCAAGCCCGGTCATCTGCCGGCCGAGCAAGCGATCTCCCGCGCGTTCCGTGATCTACAGGCGCATCAAGTGGCGCTGCTGACCGCCAGCCGCGCCGCCGTACGCGGCACGCTGGAGCACTTCTCGCCGGAGCAATTGACCCTGCGTTTCGAGCGCGACAACAAGCCGCTGATCGCAACATCGGGTGGGCGCTGGAGAGCGTTCGGCCGTTATCACCAGGCACTGCGTCAGGACGATGACTGGAGCGAGCGCCTGTTGGCCCGCGACTTCGCTCAGGCCTACGAAGAACAGATCCGCCTGATTTCCACCCTCCACACCGACCACCAAGGATGATGCGCATGTCTCGCCGCTCGACCGCTTTTTTCCAGACGCTGACTGCGCTCACTTTGCTGGCGTTGCTCGCCGGTTGCTCGTCGCTATCGCCGTACTCGAACGTGACCAAGGTCAATCTGAAACTGACCGGCAGCGATCAGTTGAACCCCGATCTCAACGGCCGTCCTTCGCCGATCGTGGTGCGCCTGTTCGAACTCAAACACCCGGTGACCTTCGAAAACGCTGACTTCTTCAGCCTCTACGAGCGCGCCAAGGAATCCCTCAACCCGGATCTGGTGGCCACCGAAGAACTCGAACTGCGCCCGGGTGAAACCGTCGAGTTGAAGCTCAGCGTCGAGGAGGGCAGCCGCTATGTGGGCGTGCTCGCCGCTTACCGCGATCTGCCGGAAACCGAGTGGCGCTACACCGTGCAGGTCACCCCGCAGGAACTTACCGAGGCTGATCTGACCCTCGATCAGACGGGTATCCGCAACAGCCAAGAAACGCTCGCCAAGGCGGATAACTGATCATGAATACCCATAAAGTCATTTGGCAGGAAGGCATGCTGCTGCGGCCGCAGCACTTCCAGCACAACGATCGCTATTACGATCACCAGATGAAAACCCGCACCCAGTTGCTGGGCAGTTACACCTGGGGTTTCCTCAATCTGGAGATCGACCTGCAGTTCCTCAACATGGGCAAACTGGTGGTCAGCCAGGCCTCGGGGATTCTTCCGGACGGCAGCCTGTTCGAGCTCGGTGGCAACACCGAACCGCTGGCGCTGGACGTACCGCCGAACACCGGCAACACGCCGATTTATCTGGCGCTGCCGCTGGTCACCGGTAACCACATCGAGGCGCGCCGTCCGGAGCAGTCCGACGTGCTCGCACGCTTCACCGCGTACGACGCTGAAGTGGCTGACTCCAACGCCGGCGACGATTCCGCCAGCCAGGTCAGCTGCGGTCGCCCGGATTTCAAACTGATGCTCGGCGAGCAGCAGAGCGATCAGGCCTACGTAAAACTGAAAATCTGCGACGTGCTCGACACCACGCCCGACGGCGTGATCAGCCTCGATCCGGATTTCGTGCCGACCTACATTCAGGCTCACGCGTCCAGCTATCTGCTGTCGTGCCTGAAAGAAGTCATCAGCATGCTCAACCACCGTGGCGACACGATTGCCGAGCGGATTCGCTCCAACGGCAAGGTCGGCGGCGCTGAGGTTGGCGACTTCATGATGCTGCAACTGATCAACCGCACCGAGCTGCTGCTGCGTCACTACCTCGGTCTGGAGCAAGTGCACCCGGAAGAGTTGTACCGCACGCTGCTGACCATGCTCGGCGATCTGGCGACGTTCTCCGGCGAGAGCAAACGCCCGCGTCTGGACAGCCGTTATTCCCACGCCGATCAGGGCGGCAGCTTCCGCAAACTGATGGAAGCGATTCGTCAGGTGCTGTCGATGGTGCTCGAACAGCACGCCATCGAACTGATCCTGCAAGCGCGTCAGTACGGGATCATCGTTTCGCCGTTGCACGACCACAAACTGCTCGGCACCGCGTCGTTCGTGCTGGCAGCGAGTGCCAACTGCGATTCCGAAGAACTGCGCCACCGCTTGCCGGCGCACCTCAAGGTCGGCCCGGTGGAGCGCATCCGCCAACTGGTCAACCTGCATTTGCCGGGGATCAAGGTCAAACCGTTGCCGGTGGCCCCGCGGCAGATCGCGTTCCACTCCAACAAAACCTATTTCATTCTCGAACTCAGTTCCGAAGACCTGGCACAACTGGAGCGCTCCGGCGGTTTCGCGTTCCACGTGTCCGGCGAATTCGCCGAGCTTGAACTGAAATTCTGGGCCATCAGGAACTGACCGACATGATCAAGGACATGGAACACAACCAGGACGACAAAACCGTCCTGCTCGACCGTCAGGGCCACGGCCCGGCGTCGAGTCCGCTGACCGACTTCGCCGCGCCACCGCGCTTCGAACAACTGGAAGAACGGATGATCTACGCCGCGCGCCTGCGCCCGGCGGAGTCGTTCAATATCAGCCTCAATTCGCTGGTGGCCGCGTCCTCCGATTTGCTCTCGGAAGTGGTGCGCCTCAAGCACAGCGAAAGCCGCGAAGACTTGTACGCGCTCAATGAGCGCCTGACCGCCGGGCTCAAGCTGTTTGAAGTACGCGCCCTGCACAACGGCGCCGAAAGCAGCCAGGTGATGGCCGCGCGCTACGTGCTCTGCACCGTGGTCGACGAAGCCGTCGTGACCACGCCGTGGGGCAACGAAAGCGAGTGGTCGCAGATGAGCCTGCTCAGCAGCTTCCACAACGAAACCTTCGGCGGTGAGAAGTTTTTCCAGCTGCTTGATCGGCTGTCGAAAAACCCGGTCAAACACCTGCCGATGCTTGAGCTGATGTACCTGTGCCTGTCCCTCGGTTTCGAGGGCAAGTACCGCGTACAGGCACGCGGCATGCTCGAACTCGAAGGCATCCGCGACGCCTTGTACCGTCAGATTCGTCAGTTGCGTGGCGACGTGCCGCGCGAGTTGTCGCCGCACTGGGAAGGCCTCAACGATCAGCGCCGCAGTCTGGTGCGCATCGTGCCGGCGTGGATGGTGGTGTTGTTCACGCTGGTCTGTCTGGTGGTGATGTATTCGGGCTTCGCCTGGGTTCTGGGCGAGCAGCGCGACACCGTTCTGCAACCTTATCAGCCGCTTGATCCGGCCGCGGTGCAACCGCAGTCGCAGCCGTAAACAGGGACGTGTGATGAAAAAGTTTTTCAAGAAAGTCGGCGCCTTCCTGCGCCAGACCTGGGTCTGGACTCTGCTGCTGGTGCTGTTCGTGGCGCTGCTGGTGTGGTTCGTCGGCCCGCTATTGGCCGTCGATGACTACAAGTTCTGGGAGAGCCCGACCTCCCGCCTGCTGACCATTGCCGTGCTGTTCCTGATCTGGGGCCTGGTCATGGTCTTCGTCAGCTGGCGCGCCGGTATCCGCAAGAAAGCCGAAGAAGAAAGCGAAGACGGTCAGGATCGCATCCGCCGTGAAGAACTGATCGACGAAGAGCAGCAAGAGTTGAAGGCGCGCTTCAAAGACGCGCTGAAAACCCTGAAGACTTCCAGCCTCTATCGTGGCCGCAGCGAGCGCTGGCGCAGTGACTTGCCGTGGTATCTGCTGATCGGCCCGCAGGGTTCCGGCAAGACCAGCCTGCTGGACTTTTCCGGTCTGGAATTCCCGATCAACAAGATCGACCGCAAGCTGACCCGCGACACCCTCGGCACCCGTCATTGCGACTGGTACTTCGCCGACCACGGTGTGCTGATCGACACCGCTGGCCGTTACCTGACGCAGCCGGACGCCGAAGTCGACAGCAGCGCCTGGACGACCTTGCTCGAGTTGCTGCGCAAACGTCGCCGTGGCCGTCCGTTGAATGGTGTGCTGGTGACCATTCCGGTGGAAACCCTGCTCGGCGGTAGCGAGCAAGACATCGACACCCTCGCGCGTCAGGTGCGTGGCCGTCTGCAAGACGTGCATCAGAAACTGCACGTCGACGTGCCGGTGTATCTGGTGCTGAGCAAGGCTGACAAGCTGCTGGGCTTCGACGAATTCTTCGATCAGCTGAGCCGTGAAGAAAGCGATCAGGTGCTCGGCACCAGTTTCCGCAAGGATCAGGTCGGCACCGACGTCGCGGTACTGCGCAATGAATTCGAAGAGCTGCTGCGTCGCCTCAACAGCCAAGTGATCATGCGCATGCACTCCGAGCGCGACACCCAGCGCCGTGGCCGCATCCTCGACTTCCCGCATCAACTCGGGCAGATCGGCGAGCGCCTGTGCCTGTTCGTCGACATGGCGTTCACTGGCAACCGTTATCAGCGAGCCACGCAACTGCGCGGTTTCTACCTGACCAGCGCACCGCACCTGACCCAGGAAATGGATTCGGCCACCGCCGGCATCGGCGCGAGTCTGGGCATGAGCGCCGGTGTGCTACCGACGCTGCGCAGCGGTCGTTCGCGCTTCATTCACCACTTGCTCAGCCGGGTGATTTTCCCTGAGGCGGATCTGGCTGGTCTCGACAAGCGTGAACGCAGCCGCATCCATTGGGGCCAGCGTGCGTTGTACATCGGCGCACTGGCGTCGTTGGCACTGTTCGGCATCCTCTGGGCCGGTGGTTTCTCGGCCAACTACGAGCGTCTGGAAAACCTTCGTACGCTGGCGCAGAACTGGACGCAGCAACGTTCGGCACTGACCCCGCGTGATGACGCGATGGGCGTGCTGAAAACCCTCGACACCAGTTATGCCGCGACCCAGGTGTTCCCGAAAAAGGGCGACGTGTCGTACCACGAGCGTGGCGGTCTGTATCAGGGCGAAGACGTCAATCCGCCGGTCGCCGACGCCTACGAGCGTGAGCTGCAAGCGCAGTTGCTGCCACGGGTTGCTTCGCAGCTCGAAGGGCAGATCCGCGCCAACCTGCAGGATCGTGAAAAGCTGCTGAACAGCCTGCGCGCGTACCTGATGCTGAACATGAAGGATCGTCGCGACGCGGCGTGGCTCAAGGACTGGATCGCCACTGACTGGTCGCAGCGCTACACCGGCAACACCGCGGTGCAGAACGGTCTGAATACTCACCTCGAACGCCTGCTCAAGCAGCCTTTTATCTATCCGCTTAACGACCAGTTGGTCGCGCAGGCGCGGCAGGTATTGCGCAGCGAATCGCTGGCCAACGTCGTGTATCGCATGCTCCGCGAGCAGGCGCGCAATCTGCCGGAATACCGTTTCAGCCAACACCTCGGCCCACAAGGCTCGCTGTTTATCGGCACCGATTACGTGATTCCGGGCTTCTACACCCAAGAGGGTTATCAGCAGTATTTTTCGGTGCAGGGCGCGACTCTGGTCACCGACATCCTGCGTGACAACTGGGTGCTGGGCGAAGGCGCGGGCATCAGCGACATGGACTTGCGTCGTCTGATGGTCGAGCTTGAGCAGTTGTATTTCCGTGACTACGCCAACTACTGGAGCGAAGCCGTTGGCCAGGTGGCACTGCCGCCGATCAACGACGCCGGTGAAGGCGCCGAGCAACTGGCGGGCCTGACGTCGGCCAACTCGCCGGTGCTCGCCTTGCTCACGGAAGTGCGCGAGAACACCCGCTTCCAGGCTGTTGCTGACCCGGTGGATCAAGCCGCCGATGCGGCTGATGCGCTGGCCGAGCAGAAAGGCAAACTGGGCAAGGTCGGTAAACTGGCGGCCGCCGCAGCAGACAAGGCTTCGGCCCTGACCGTTGCGAAGAACCTGCCGGACACCGCGAAGAAGTCGCTGCAACGTCGCTTCGAGCCGCTGCATCGTTTGCTCGATGACAACAACGGCCCGGCCGCTGACCTGACGCCGGCGCTCAACGCGCTCAACGACCTGCAACTGCAACTGGCCAGCCTGGCCCGTTCCAGCTCGCCGGAACAAGCCGCGTTCGAACTGGCGAAAACCCGCATGAGCGGCCAGCGTGATGCGCTGACCAACCTGCGCAATGCCTCCGGTCGTCTGCCGCGTCCGCTGAGCGTGTGGTTCAACGTGCTGGCCGAAGACTCGTGGCGTCTGGTGCTTAACGATGCGTACCAATACATGAACGGCCGTTATCAAAACGAGCTGTACAGCGTGTATGGCAAAACCATCAGCAAGCGTTATCCGTTCAGCGCCACCAGCACCAGCGACGTGGCGATCGCCGACTTCCGTGAGTTCTTCAAGGATCAAGGCATCGCCGACCGGTTCTTCGACAACTACATGCGTCCGTTCGTCAGTGGCGATCCGGGCAACTACCGCATGCGTAGCGTCGATGGCCACAGCCTGCCGGTGTCCAAGGTTTACCTCGATCAGATGGCCGCCGCACTGACCATTCGCAAGAGCTTCTTCTCGATCAACCCGGCCGAGCCGACCGTGCAGTTCAAACTCGAGCCGTACACCCTCGATCCGGCGGTCAGCCGTTCCGAGTTCAAGTTCGGCGACAAGACCATCGAATACCGTCACGGCCCGATTGTGCCGGTGTCGTTCAAATGGCCGACCGATGCTGAAGACGGTCGCACCAGTCTGGTGATGGACAAGATGTCGGGGCGTCCGATCGGCATCGAGAAAAACTCCGGCCCGTGGTCGCTGTTCCGTCTGTTTGATCTGATGCAGACCGAGTATCTGAACGGTCGCGACGTGCTGGTGCTGAAAGCTGACGTGGGTGGCCTGCGCGCCAACTACCTGCTGACCAGCCAACGCTCGCCGAACCCGTTCGACATGGGCGTACTGCGCACCTTCCGTATGCCGGTGCAGCTCTGATGCTCGTGGCCAGTGCCTGGCGCAGCGCGGCGCGTACCGACCCGGGCAAGGTGCGGGCGCGCAACGAAGATGCTTTCCTCGACTCGCCACAGCAGGGGCTGTGGGTGGTCGCGGACGGCATGGGCGGTCATCAGGGTGGCGACATCGCCAGCCAGTTGATCGTCGCCAGCCTGGCTGAACTGCCGCAACACGACGACTTCGACGAGCGCCTCAAAGCCATTCGCCAGTGCCTGCATTGGGTGAACCGGCGTTTGGGGCAGGAGTTGACCGTCACCGCCGGCCGTCACGACAGCGTCATGGGCAGCACCGTTGTGGCGCTGCTGGTGGAAGGCAATCGCGCGGCCTGCATCTGGGCCGGCGACAGCCGTTGTTATCTGTGGCGCGGGCAGCGTCTGTATCAGCTGTCCAAAGACCATTCGCTGCAACAGCAACTGATCGACGAACAGAAAATGAGCGTCGATCAAGCGGCGGCGCACCCGGCGGCTCATGCCTTGACCCGAGCCGTCGGCGCGGCCGAACAACTGACCCTGGATGTCCTCGAACTCGAGGTCTATCCGGGCGACGCGTTTTTGCTTTGCAGCGATGGTTTGTACCAAGGCCTGAGCAGCGATGCCCTCGGCAACGCCCTCAGTCTCAGCGCGCCGCACGTGGCGCTGGAACGTTTGTTCGACGGCGCCTTGCGGGGCTCCGCGCGGGACAACCTGACTGCCGTGGTGATCCGCCAATGAGTGAAATCGAATCGCCAATCGATGACGTGTTGATCAGCGAAGAACAGGCCAGCAACCTGACCTACTTCGCCTTCGCCAAGTCGCACAATGCCGAACCTGCGCTGGCCCCTAAAAAGGCCAGCATCGGTGTGCTGCCCGATGTGTTGGCCGGTCGCTACCGCCTCGAGCGGCTGCTCGGGGCTGGTGGCATGGGCGCGGTTTACCGGGCGCGGGATCTGCTGCAAGAACAGTTTGGCGATCCCGACCCTTACGTTGCGCTGAAAATCCTCAGCGAAGAATTTGCCGAATCGCCGGACGCCAGTGCTTTGCTCTACAGCGAGTTCGCCCTGACCCGACGCCTGCGCCACGACAACGTCGTGCGTGCGCACACTTTTGAAGTCGACACCGACTGCCAGCGGGCCTTTATCACCATGGAATACATGCGTGGCCTGACCCTGGACAAATTGCTCTGCGAGCGGCCCCTCGGCCTGCCGTGGAAAGAACTGCGCGACATCGTCCTGCCGCTGCTCGACACGTTGGCGTATGCCCACTGTCGCGGCGTGCTGCACGGTGATCTGAAACCGAGCAACGTCATGCTCAGCGAAGACGGCCTGCGCCTCTTCGACTTCGGCCTCGGTCAAGCGGAGGAGGGTGTGCTGCCCGGCCTGCCGCATCTGAGCCGTGAACGTTTCAACGCCTGGACACCGGGCTACGCCGCCCCCGAACTGCTTGAAGGCCAGCCGTTGTCGGCCGGCGCGGACGTGTACGGCGTGGCCTGCGTGATCTACGAGCTGGCGGGCGGCAAGCCGCCGTTCCGCCGCGTGGCCTCGACCCTGGCCCGCGACGAGCACCTGGAGCGCGAGCTGCACGCGCCGAAAAACCTACCGAAACACTGCTGGCCCGCGCTGCGCAAAGCGCTGAGCTTCAATGCGGCAGAACGCAGCATCACTGCCGGCCAATTGCGTGACGCCATGAGCGCCACTTCGTCCTGGCGGCAACGCCTGCGTTTTCGGGCGTAACGGATGACATTCGAACAGGGAGCACACAATGTTCAACTCAGCTAACGAGACCCACTTCAGCCTGACGGTGGAAGACTATGTCGGCGACCTGCAAGTGCTGTCGTTCACCGGCACCGAAGGTGTCAGCCAGCCGTATCGTTTCGACCTCGAACTGGTCAGCGAAAACCCCGATCTGGATCTGGAAAAACTCCTGCACAAGCAGGCGTTTCTCGCGTTCGATCCGCAGGGCTCCGGCATTCACGGGCAGATCTATCGCGTTGCCCAAGGCGATGCCGGCAAGCGCCTGACCCGCTACAAAATCTCTATCGTGCCGCAGCTGCAATACCTGCATCACCGCACCAACCAGCGCATCTACCAGCAGATGTCGGCGCCGAAAATCATCGCGTTGATCCTCGACGAACACGGCATCAAGAGCAACGCCTACAGCTTCCAGCTCAGCCAGCCGTGCCCGGATCGCGACTACTGCGTGCAGTACGACGAAACCGACCTGCATTTCGTCCAGCGCCTGTGTGAAGAGGAAGGCATTCACTACCACTTTCAGCACAGCGAAAAAGCCCACCTGCTGGTGTTCGGCGATGACCAGACCGTGTTCCAAAACCTCGGCCAGCCGACCGCGTACGTGCAAGGCAGCGGCATGGTCGCCGACGAACCGGTGATCAAAGGCTTCAAACTGCGCCTGGAAACCCGCACCACACGCACCATGCGCCGCGACTACGACTTCGAAAAACCGCGCCTGCAAATGGAAGCCGCCTACAAACCGGATGGCGAGAGCAATGAACCGGATCTGGAGGACTACGACTACCCCGGCCGCTTCCTCGACCGCGCGCGCGGCAAGTTCCTCAGCCAGCGCGCCCTCGAACGCCACCGCGCCGACTACCGTCAGGCCGAAGGGCGCGGCGACCAGACCAAACTGGTCAGCGGCCACTTCATGGAAATGTCCGACCACCCGCGCAGCGAATGGAACGACCTGTGGCTGCTCACCGAAATCGTCCACGAAGGCAAACAGCCGCAAGTCCTCGAAGAAGGCGTGACCAGCGACACCACCAATAACAAGAACGACTTCCACCAGGGCTACCGCAACACCTTCCTCGCCACCCCGTGGGACGTGTTCTACCGCCCGGCCCTCGAACACCCGAAACCGCGCGTACTCGGCAGCCAGACCGCCATGGTCACCGGCCCCAAAGGCGAAGAAATCCACTGCGATCAATACGGCCGCATCAAAGTGCAATTCCACTGGGATCGCGAAGGCCTCGCCGACGACAAAACCAGCTGCTGGCTGCGCGTCTCCAGCTCCTGGGCCGGCGACCGCTACGGTGCCATCAGCATCCCGCGCATCGGCATGGAAGTCCTCGTCACCTTCCTCGAAGGCGACCCCGACCAACCACTGGTGACCGGCTGCCTGTACCACAAAGAAAACCCGGTGCCGTACGCCTTGCCGGCGAACAAAACCCGCAGCGTGTTCAAAACCCTTAGCTCCCCGGGTGGTGGTGGGTACAACGAACTGCGCATTGAAGACAAGAAAGGTGCGGAGCAGATCTACATCCACGCCCAGCGTGATTGGGATGAAAACATCGAGCACGACCAGAAAATTCGGGTCGGGAATGAACGTCACGACACGGTTGAGAAGAACACCTACACCGAGCTGAAAGCTGAAGAACACCGCACCACGATTGCTGATCGCAAGATTGAAGCGAAGGCTGACGATCACCTGACGGTGGGGCAGAGCCAGCACGTCAAACTGGGTACGGCGCAGCTGACCAGTGTCGGGAATGAGATCCACCTGAAGGCGGGCGACAAGATTGTGATTGAGGCGGGATCGGAGCTGACGATTCTGGGTGGGGGGAGTTTTATCAAGCTGGATGCGGGCGGTGTGACTGTTGTCGGGCCAGTGGTGAAGATCAACGCTGGCGGGTCTGCAGGGACGGGTTCAGGAATTGCAATTTTGTTGCCTGCGTTACCGGTGCTCGCGGATAAGGACAAGGCCGGAAGTCTGATGGATCGCGCGCAGGGCAACGCGCCAGTGACAGTCCCGCCGTTCGAGCCGAAGAACCTGCGCTTTGATATTCGTCTGGCCGACCGGCCGGGGGAAGGCGCCTTCGCACTGGCGAATACACCTTGGCGCATAATAAAAATGAGCGAGCCGAGCTGGAAGAAAATCGGTCGCGTACCGGAAAGCGACGTCATCGCCAAAGGCGAAACCGATGACGAAGGCAAAGTCACCCTTACCGATGCCGTTCAGAAAAAGCTATCTCTTGAATATCCACAGAATCCGGAGATGTTCTGGCTGGTGTATCCAGGCCAGTGCGTCGCGCTCAGGGCACATGCCGACAACGGCTGGTCTGAAGAACACCGTGAACTGCTGGCACTGGCAAGTATGGACTTCAGCAGCGAGCCCCACTCCAACGCCCGTCACGAACAAGCCGGTACAGACAAACTCAGCGCTTTCGAAAACTTGTCACTGACCGACGGCATTGCGCTATTCGACAAATTAAAAGGATTTAAGGCATGAGCAACTTGAACGGCGTTCAGCCCAAGCAACTGAATCAGCTCAACTCAAAAGACGGCGATGCCTACACCGCTACTTCCGCCCCCGGATGGTTCATTAAAGGCAATGCCAAATACGGCGAAGCTTTTTCACCTGAGCGCCCGGGCAACGAAGTGAAGTTTTTCACCACCGGCAGCGACTACTTCAAAGATGTTGCCAATGCGATAAAAAACGCCAAGAAGTCCATCTTCATTTCCGGTTGGCAGATTAACTACGAAGTGCGGCTGGAGGGCGAAACCCGGCTGTGGGACTGCTTGCATCATGCTTTGCACAAGGGCGCGGCACCAGACATCTACCTCATGCCCTGGCTGTCGCCGAAAGCCGCCGTTGATACCGGTGATCTGGAAACCATGGTGGCCGCGTTTGTCCTGAATGCCGGTCTCGCTAAGAAAAAAGTCTGGTGCCTGCCGGCGATCCAGCAAAGTGATATGGGCACCCTTGGCCTGTTCTTTTCCCATCACCAGAAGATGGTGGTGATCGACAACGAAATCGCCTACGTCGGTGGGATCGACCTCGCCTACGGGCGCCGCGATGACAATAACTTTCGGCTGGCCGCCGTAGGCCGAACCGCCAACGAGTTTTACAACCCGTGCATCCCGCCGCTCAAGGAAATCGAAGCCCACAAGCAATATCCGTACATGACAACCGTCGAGTTGATCGGCGCAGCCTTGATGGAGGGAGACGTGTTGAGCAAGGCCCAACGCAAGCTGGCATGGGCCAAGGACAACAAGATGTTCAACGTGCTGCGCGAGGCTAAAGCAGACGCCGGTGAATGGTTCGCCGAAAAGGGCAAGGACGGGCTGCGCTTGCTCGGTGCGGGTGCTGCGTACTCTACCGGCGGAGTGATCTACATTGCCGAGTTCATCCAACAACAGTTGACCGGAGACAATCTGGAAGGCTGGAAAAAAAGCTTGCGCCAATGGAAAACCTCGCTCGATGGCGCCGTCGGCACCATTGATCATGAAGTCCAGACGCTGCAAAAAACCGACAGTGCCATGACTGAGTTGCGCCAGGAAGCCAAATCCATCAGCGAGGCTATCGGTGTGGCGCTGAATAAGCCGGAACAAGCTTCGGCTATTCAGCAGCGTGTCGAGAACTGGCTGGCGCGCGCGCAGCAGAAAATCCCCACAGTGACCGCTGTCACTCAGCCGGGGCGTGCGAAGCTGCAAACTCAGGTCACCCGCCTCAAGGGTGAAGTGCAGACTTGGGTGGAAAATGTTGCCCCACAAGCCGATCAGCTTCAGCAAGACTTATCAGCTTGGGCTACCCAAGTCATAAAGACCGGTGGTCAACTGACAGAGAAGTTGTTGAACGAGGGCAGCGAGCTCACCAGTCTGTGGATTCAGCAAACAGGTTTGGGCGCCTTTTACGCCTGGATCAACAACACGCCTTCGCCAATCATCACGGCCAAGGCAATGACGGAATTCGAACAGATCTCCACGCCTTTTATTCTTTACTTGCACTCGGTACTCGACCGTTTGAGCGATGCTCAAACGGGCCAGCCCTATTCGTACCTGGCCGACCCGGCGACCCGACTGCTGCCGCCCGGCGGCATGATGCTCGACAGCATCAAACAACCGCGCATGCCTTGGCATGACGTGCACATGCGCCTGGAAGGCAGCTCGGTTTATGACCTGTCGCGCAACTTCATTGATCGCTGGAACAGTCTGCAGGCGCGCTTCGAAGGCAAAGTGCAGAAGATGCCGAACGCTCTGACAGGCCTGCTGAAGTTCGCTGACAAAAACCTTGAACCCGTCCCGTTCAAACCGCACTACCTCTCGCAACCCGAGCGTGTCGCTCCAAAGGGCAAAATGAGTATGCAAGTACTGCGAAGTGCTCCGCTGCGCATGCAGACCGAGGAGCGCTTGGGCGCAGGGAGAGCAGGCGCAAAGGCCCCAGCCTCAGCCCCGGCAGGCGTTCAGGCAAACTGCATGCAGGCCATGTTGCAAGCGATCTCGGGGGCGCAGCATTTCATTTATATTGAGAACCAGTTTTTTCAGAGTGCGTATGGCGAGGGGACGAAGGAGTCACCTTCTGTAGTCGATGGACCAATGCAAAGCTTGATGAGAATCTCAGGGTTACCAGGGTACGAAACCTATAAGAAACGGCTACGACTGGACGAAGTGGAAAAGGATCCTAAGCAACTACACAAAATCAACTATTTCGCATTGGCGGAGATGATACGTAACAAAGAGGCTGAGGCATTCACCCAAGGCGTCATGCAGGTTTTGACCAATCAGTCGACCGTCGAGAGCCTGAATCTCCTGCAAACACCACAAACAGCCCTGATAAACCCGCTTTGCGAAGCGCTGGCCGATCGAATCGAACGCGCGATCGAAATGGGCGAGAACTTCCATGTCTACATGGTTCTTCCCGTGCACCCCGAAGGACCGCTCAACGCGATCAACCTGATGACTCAAGTTCACCTGACGATGCAAAGCATTTCTCTGGGCCAGCAGAGCTTGATAAAACGAGTGCAGCGGGCGATGGCGATGAAGGAGCAGATGGATAGAGGCAGATCGGAATCAGAGGCTAAGGCTGGTGTAGAGTTCATCTCTGGCACAGACAAAACACTTCGAGTTTTTGAAACAATGGAGTGGAACCGTTATTTGACTCTATTGAATCTTCGCGCTTGGGAAAACCTAGATCGCCCCGTGACTGAACAAATTTATGTTCACAGTAAACTGCTGATTGCAGATGATCGTGTGGCGATACTCGGTAGTGCAAACATTAATGACCGTAGCCAGTTGGGGGGGCGAGACTCTGAACTCGCTGTCATCGTATCGGGAACTGTTTCGACGCCTGCGCCGGTGAACGGCAAAAAGCAACATCCCGTCTGCGCTGAAATCAAGGCGCTACGAAGTAAGCTCTGGAGTAAGCTATTCGCCCTTGACGTCACAGATAAAAATGTCAAAGTCCAGCCAGCTACGTTCTTGGGTAGTTTAATTGATCAACCTGCGTCACCAGAAACCTGGGAAGCGATTCAAGAGCAGGCGCAATTAAACTCTGATGAGTACACAAAGGCGTTTCCTTTTATTCCAAGCGACAACATGTCTATCTGGCCAACTTGGCAAAAGACATCCAGCAAAAATGAAACAACCAAACCAGCCGCAAATAAAAAAAATGAACTAATGCCATTCGAGTCTGAGTTTTGGAAAAAATTCAAAGCCAGCGATATGCCTGGAGAAGTTCTCGGGTTTATCACAGCTCTGCCCGTCAACTGGACAAAAAACGAAATCAATGATTCCAAATTTAATTTGACCATTCTTGCTCAAATAGAACCAAACAAACAGGACGGTGAATACATAGCTATTGCAGCTTTAACCAACAATCGAACTACGGAAAACTCCTAATGCACTCTATTAAATCAATCTACGCTCTGATCAGCTGTTGCTTTCTCTTAGCTCAAGGGGCGCAAGCAGAAACCAACACCATCACACAACAATCTAGAACAGAGTGCTTGGGTCGTTCGGTATTCGACATAAAATCAGAAATAAAATGGCATTTGCTTAATGATCAATGGACTTATACTAACGGCACCAATTTCACCACCTACTCACCGGATATAAGCTTGGCGGATAAGCAGCTCAGTTACGGCAGCGATCCAACAAATGATGCGTACGGCTTAGTCACCATTGAAGTCTCACCTAAAACCAATTTAGAGACCTTTAATGAGTTGGTCGGCAGCCATCGCCCAGACATAACAGTGGCAAAAGAGCGTGTGGTAAAAAACCAAATCGACAAAATTTCAGAAATAATGACAGGAGATTTGTCTCGCTCGGATCCCGCAAAATATAAATCACTGCAAAAGCAGCGACTCGATCTCCGCAAAACATTAACCAGAGTCAGAAAAGTAAGCACTGAACTCGTTGTGCTGCCGGACTTTATAATTCAGTTCAAAAGGGAGAATCGTCCCTACAAACATTTTGAAGTTGAATTGGAAGCCTACAAAAAAGAATTCGATACCTACCCAACAGATGAACTCTACGCCGAACAGTCCGCCTTCGACTTCGGCATGCCAGACGCCTACGGCGCTCGCTATCCCGACAAACTCATTGTGCTCTTGTGGCGTGACGACCGAATCTATCGCTTCGCATTCGGCCAACAAAGTGACTATTCCGAACACAGAAGTTCGTTCGAAAAACTACTCCCCGCCGCCCGTGACCTGCTCGCGCGGTTCCGCACCCGCGCAGAATTTGAGATACCCAAAGAGACTGGCTTTTGCCTGCCCTTCGGCTTCATCGCCGATGACGGCAAAGCCCACTATTCGATCACCATGGCTTGGCATACCACTGATAATCCGAACCTGCTTTACAGCCTGAGTTTGAGCGACGACATCGGCAAAGCCCTTAATCTGCTGCCGGTATTGACTACGCCGATCATGGGCAACCCGTTCCCAAGTGCCGGCGTCATTCGAACCTTCGGCCCTTCTAAAGTGCAAATCGGATCGCGGACAGGAATTATGGGCGGCAAGTATTACAAACCTGCGGATCCGCAAAACAATGAAACTGAAGCCACAGAGCGATTCGTCATGACCGCAGGATTGGCCAACAAGGGATATGAGCCGAGCATGGTATTGAAGGCCGAAAATTACGCTTCTACACAAGTCAGATCCTTTGAGCAAAGTAAGGAAGACTTCCTAAACATCCTGAAAAGCTTCCGCCTACAACCTGGCATGGACAGGCTGACGGGTAAGTAAAAGTAGGGGCGGTTTGAGCATTGAGTTTCACCCGTCCCCTTTAAACTCCCCATCCCCAAGGAATGCGCTCAGGACACGGAATGCCAGCCCCTTCTCCCTCGCTTCGCCCAGCCTTAGTACTCTGGCTTTACGCCGCCGCACTTGCGCACTTACTCGGCGGCCTTACCCTGACTTGGGCCGGACACTCCTGCCTGCTCGATGGCTACCTGCAATCCCTCGAACAAACGTTCTGGGGCTCGGACGCGGTGCCTGCCGCCGCCCGTGAACAACAGGTCTGGTGGATCGCGTTGTTCGGCGCGACGCTGCAAAGTTATTCGCTGTACATGCTCGCGCTGGTGCACATCGGCAATCGTTTGAAAGCGCCGATGGCGTGGGCCTGGGTGATCGCCGGCATTCTGCTGTGGGCGCCGCAGGACATTTGGTTCTCGGTGCAGAAACAGGTCTGGTCGCATCTGTGGCTCGATGGTTTTGCGTTGCTCGCGCTGTTGCCGCCGCTGGTCTGGCTGTATCGCCATGACCGTCGAAAATCCTCTGTGGATAACATTGGGCATGAGCCCAACTCTATTGCTGGCGGCGCCTTTACGCGTGTGTTGGTTACCGGCGGCACCGGGTTTATCGGTGGGGCGCTGGTTAATCAATTGCTCGATGCTGGCCATGCGGTCAGCGTGCTGACGCGGGACCGGACGAAAGCGGCGAGTCTGTTCGAGGGTCGTGCGCGGTGCGTGTGTTCGCTGAGTCAGCTTAGCGACGATGAGACTTTCGACGTGGTGATTAATCTCGCGGGTGCGCCCGTTGCCGGCCCACGCTGGACTGCCAAGCGTCAGTCGCAACTACTCGCCAGCCGGGTCGGCACCACCGAAACATTGATGACCTGGCTGAAGAACACCAAGCACAAACCCGCGCTGTGGATTCAAGCCTCAGCCATCGGTTTCTACGGCGTGCGCGATGCCAGCGAAAGCCTCGATGAACGGGCGAGCAAGGGTGACGGCTTCATGGCCGAACTCTGTGCGCGCTGGGAAGCCGCCGCGCAACCGGCTACGGAATTTGGCGTGCGTCAGGTGGTGCTGCGACTCGGCGTGGTGTTCGGACCGGGCGGTGCGCTGACGCCGTTGCTGCTGCCGTTCCGCTTAGGTTTCGGCGGGCGCATGGGCGACGGTCGGCAGATCATGAGCTGGGTGCATCGCGACGATGTGCTTCAGGTGATCGCGCGGGCTTTCAACGATGACAATCTGCGCGGCACCTACAACATGGTGGCGCCCGAAACGGTCAGTCAGGCTGCGTTCGCCGAGCAGGCCGGCAAAGTCCTCAAGCGTCCGGTGTGGTTCCACGTTCCCGCCGCGCCAGTGCGTGCAATGGCGGGGGAGATGGCGCAGTTGTTTTTCGACGGTCAGTGCGTGGTGCCGCAGCGTTTGACCGAGGCCGGCTACACCTTTCGCTTTCCTACCCTCGACGCCGCTCTGCGCGATCTGACCTGAGGATCGTCCATGAGCAAGCCGTTGATGTACCTGCTGGCCGGCAACGGCAGCGCCGCCGATTGGTGGGACGACGCACTGCCGCACTTTCAGCGCTACGACGTGGTGCCGCTGGAGTTGCCGGGCTTCGGCGCCAATCCGCAACCGCCCTGCGAGGATCTGGCCGACTACGCGCAGACCTTGCTGGCGATGACGAAGCAGGGCAGCGCGATCATGGCGGTCGGGGTCAATGCCTTGCTTGTATTGCATGCGTTGCAACGTCGGCCCGGGCACTTTTCCCGCAGCGTTTTGTTGGCGCCGGTGGGGGCGTTTTTGTGGCAGCGTCGCTTGCCGGCATTGATGTCGCCGCTGCCAATCCGCAAGACCATTCACTGGCTGCTGTCGAACAAACCCACGCTGTTCGCGCGCAAGTTTTCCAACCAGACCTGGACGCCCGCGCAGTATCAGCGCATGGGCGCCGGTTATGCGCGTTGCCGAGCGTTTGTGCCGCATTGGGATCTGGTTCGCGCGGACACGGCGTTGCCGCTGCTGGAGTGGATTACCGATCCGGTCGAACTGGTCTGGGGCGATCAGGACGCCGTGCTCGGCATCGAGCAAGCGGCGGCATGGTCGGCGATTCTCGCCCGCGCGGATCTGACCATCAGCCTCAAATCTGGTTGGGGTCATTACCCGTGGATCGACGCGCCGGCCGAATTCGCCGCGTGGCTGGAGTCGGGCGAGCGTGGGTTTGTCGCGCACACCAAGGGTGGGCGTTTGCGCTTGGCTGAGTTGGCTCGGCAACCGGTACCGGCGGCGCTGACGCTCAACGATTGCAACGATCCGCGCTTGTCAGCCTTTCTTGCTGCGCAGCCCGAGGTGACGTGGGCGGTGCGCTCCTCCAGTTACGGCGAGGATCAGGCCGATTCGGCGAATGCCGGTTTGAGCACGACCTATTTGCGCGAGCCCTCTGCCAACGTGCCGACGCGCATTGCTGAATTGACGTCTGAGGGTGTTGAGGAAGTGGTGGTGCAGCGCTTCATCACGCCAACGGTGTCGGGCATCGCATTTGTCCGGCATCTATCGGTAGAACTGGAGTGGGTAGAAGGGCATCTGGAATCGCTGGCCGATGGTCACGTCAGCCCCGCGGGGGCAACGCTTTCGCGGCTCGGCGATGCGTGGCGCAGCGGCACATTCACGCCGTCCCACGGCTTGACCGAAGACTTGCTGTGGCGCTTTCTGCAAGACGTGCTGCGCGTGTTCCACTACGTGCCCGGCGACGTCGAATGGGCCTGGGATGGCTCGCAACTGTGGCTGCTGCAATACCGACCGATCAGCGACTACGGCTGGCGCCGGCACCTGACCGCCGCGAACATCGCCGAGATCCTGCCGCCGCAACCGAGCGCACTGGTGGAATACGGCCAGCGTCGAGCCGCCGCGAGTATCCCGGCGATCATGGCGCGTTGGGATGCGCGGGTGTTGCAGGACAACGAGCCGTTCACTGCGGTGTTCGGCGGCGCGTCCTACATCAACAACGACCTTTTCCTCGCCCGACTCGCCGACTGGGGCATCAGCTCGAATAATTACGCCGGTGAGGTCGGTGGCGCAACTCCGCATCTGCCGTGGCAACCGATGAAGATGCTGCGTTCTTTGCCGTTATTTTTGCGTATGCAGCGCGAGGCTCGCGGCCATTTGATGAAGCTTGAACACGGCTTGCAGCGCTTCGATCAGGAACTGGCCGAACTCGTCGCCCAAGGTGCCGATGGCCAACAACTCGCGGACTGGTTCACCCGGTTTTACGTGTTCGTGGTGCAAGGCAATCTGTGCATCGCCACGGCACTGGCCAGCAGCGGCGGTGACGCACTGGGCCGCCCGCCGACGGCTTACGACAACCTTGAAAACAGTCCGCATCGATTGCCGTGGGAGACCGATCCGGCCACTCCTCGACCTACGGCGACTGAGCTGCCGTTACAGGCATTCCCGCAATGGCCAGGGCTGATCCGCCTCGCGCACTCGACTGGCCTGCCGGGCCTGCGCGGTTACTACCTGCAAGTGCGCGAGTGGTACCGCGACAATCTGATGCGCATTTTCTTCCGTCTGCATCACGCCATGCCACTGTCCGACCGCGAACACTGGTTTGCACCGCATCCCGACGTTCGCACCCGCGACGGCAGCTTCTGGCAGGACGGTCGCGAAGGTGCGGAGCAGGCTACCGGGTTCATGATTTATCCGGGGCATGTGCAGGGCGTTCTTGGCGAAGATATTTTGCTCGAAGACACCCTCGATCCGGGGCGACATGCGCATTACCAAACGGCGCGGGCGGTGATTGCACGGATGGGTGGGCGGCTGTCGCATGGTTCGACTCTGTTGCGCGAATTGCGCAAGCCGTCGGCGGTGATGCCACAGGTGGATCCGGCGTGGGTGGGGTGTGAGGTGTTGTATCGGGATGGTGAGTTGGAATTGATCAATTCGAAGGGCGTGAAGTGAACAGACGGTCGTTATGTATCGGCATCATGCTAACCGCCTCGGCGCTTACGGCGCATGCACGAGAAACCTGCAACCCCGATAGCTTTTCCAATCCAGACTTGATCATTTGCGGCCAGCAAAGCTTCGAGAAGGTCGATGCCTTGCTGAATGAGCAATACAAAAAAGCACTGGTCAGTTTGTCGCCTGCTGAACAGCTACAACGTCAAAGACGTGCAGAAGAAATGGGTGCGCTTCAAAGAAGGATTTTGCGAGGAGGTGTATCAAGGCACTTTCCCAGGGGGTGAGGCGCCGATCGATAGGCTTGGGTGTCTGGTGCAAACATCCAATGCACGATTGGGAGAGTTGGTTGCTCTGCAAACCGGATTATCTCTGGACGGTTTTTACAAAGCCGCCTCGGCCATGGCTGGTCAGGATCGTGAGAAAGGTCTGGCGACATCGATGGAGCGGTTGGGCGGGGCTGACTTCGACGAACCGCTTTGGAAGCAATACGCTGATGGGCACTGCGAAATGGCTGTTGAACTGTTTCGTGAAGACTTCGCTAATTGCATTATTCGTATGCGTTTTCAGTTGCCTTTGAATCGTTGACGGGTTTGAAATCTTTCCACTGTTTCGATCACATGGCGAATTCGCCACTGAAGACAGGTAGCCAGCGGTAAAGCAGGGAATTCTGAAAAGGGACCTTCGCGTCCCCTTTTTTAATCGATCTCACTTCGCGGCTTAGACTGAGACGGCCCGCGCCTCAATGTTATCCAGCGCTCCGTCCACCATCAAATGCACCCCATCCGCCATTCTGCTCAGCGCCAAGGCAACTGACCGGCGTGATCCGTCGATGTCATCGGCCAGATCTGCGGCGATGTCGCTGATGGATAGCAGGTCTTCCGATGCGTTGGCCAGCAGGGCTTCGGTGTCGACATCGTCGCAGATGTTAAAGAGGCTACCTTCGCGGCGTTTAGGCGGTTTTTTGGGGTGTGCGGGGAAGTAGTGAGCGAAGGCGCGTTCGGCGGCTTCTTTGTCGAGAGTTACTTCATCTACGGGTTCGGATGGGGTGATAGCTGCTGGGGCTTCGTGTGGTGAAGGAGTCATTGGGGTAAATCCTCTGGAGTTGGAAAAAGTTGCTCCGGAGTTCGGACTTGCACATCCGGTCACTGATTTTGCGGTGACGGATTTAGGTTAACGATGAACCTTCAACTCGCCTAGTTCACGCATGCCGCCGCGCTTTGCGGGAAATTTCCTAAGGAGTTGCAGGGGGGAAGATCAAAAGATCGCAGCCTTCGGCAGCTCCTACAGGGTTGTGTTTCGGCAGGTGTAGGAAAGGTGAAGGGTGAGACGCGGAGCGTCTCGGGATGCGTTCCCACGCGGAGCGGGGGAACGATCATGGGTGGAGCGCTGCATCGTGACTTGGTGGTCATCGTGCGGGAAATGGTCTGCATCATCTTCCAACAGCGTCAGATACTGGCGTTATCGTCCGAATCCCTTACACTGCCCCGGCCGTTCATTTTCCTTTTGAGGCTGTGCGCATGAAATTTCGTTTTCTTCTGTGGATGCTGGGTCTGTTGATGGGTAAGGCCAGTCGGACAAATCCTGCGTTCCAGCAGCAGTTGGGTGACAAGGATCTGGTGTTTCAGCTGCAGACGCTGGACGGGAAAGTGGCGCGGCATTTCGTGGTCAAGGATCAGCGCATCACCAGCAAGTCTGGCGTGGTGGCAGAGCCGGCGTTTGCGATTGCGTTTAAAGATGCGGGTTATGGCTTTGCCACGATGCAGGCGAAGAACAAGCAGCTGGCGTTTATGCAGGGGATTCAGGACAAGTCGATTCAGCTGAAGGGCAATCCGGCGCTGGTGATGTGGTTTCAGGGGTTGATGAAGTATTTGGTGCCGAGGAAGGCTAAGCCTAAGGCTTGAGACTTTGGTGACGCGGAGCCTCACGGGATGCATTCCCACGCGGAGCGTGGGAACGATCAGGGGCGGTCTGGTAGATTGAGTTGGATTTTTCGCGAGCAGGCTCGCTCCCACAGGGGGATTGTGTAAATCCTTGGGGGAGCGGGCCTGTTTTGTTTTAGCCCTGGCTGAATTGCGAGGCCAGTTCGCGCAGCAGGACTTCGGCTTCGAGGACTTTGCTGACGACGTCGTTGGCTTTTTCGCGGGTCAGGCCAACGCGTTCGAGCAGGGCGTCTGGAATGTCTTCATCCGGGCCCGAGCCAATCCCGCGTCCACGCAGCAATCGCACGGCCAGGCAGACGAGGTTCGGGTATTCGGCGTAGGCGCCGTCGTAGCTTGGGTCGTGTTGAAAGCGCAGCGCGGTGGCCAGTTCGTCCGGCATGTCCCAGTAGCGCATCAGCCACGAGCCGATCTGTTCACGGCTGATACCGAGCAGGTGTTGCTCGATGTAGCTGTGGCACAGGTGCGGGTTGACCTCCAGGTGGCGGCAGATCAGCGAGAAGTGCGGCGGGAACACGTGGGCCAGCAGCAGGTACCCGAAGTTGTGTAGCAGACCGGCGAGGTAGGTCAGGCCGGCTTCCGGGCGCTGGGCGCGCGGCATGGCGCGGGTCAGGCCTTCGATGACGGCGGCGGTGTAGATCGATTGCTGCCAGTACGGCGTCGAGTGTTGCGGATGGTCTTTTGGCAGGCTCAGGGTCTTGCCGAGGGCCAGACCCAGCGCGAGGTTGATCACCAGATCGAAACCTAGCACGCGGACGATCGCGTCTTCTACCGAGCGAATCTTGCCCGGCGAGGCGTAGTACGGCGACGCCGCCCAGCTCACCACTTGTGCGGCCAGCGCCGGGTCGGTTTCAACGACGCCGGTGATGTCGTCGATGGTGGCGTTGGGGTCGACGCGCAGCTTGATGATTTTTTGCGCGGTTTCGGCCAGCGGCGGAATCTCGATGGTCGCTTCCAGGCGCTGCTGAATGCGCCGTGCGGTGAACGCTTGCACGGCCTGGGTGATTTCCTCGCGGTCATCGTCCGGGCGGTCGAGGTTCGGGCGGATGCTGTTCAGCGCTTCGCCGAAGTTGGCGGCGCTGGCCTTGGTCAGCATGCTTTTGAAGGCTTCGCTGGTGATTTCCAGCAACACGCCCGGCTCGCCGGAGTTGATCAGCAGCTTAGGCTCGCGCAGCAGGCTTTCTTCGTAGAGGCACGGCGAACTGGTCAGTGCCGGCAGGCCTGGCAGCAGGCTCAGGCAGTGTTTGCCGAGCATCTTTTGCAGACGCTCGGTCGACACTGCGGTCAGGCGACGGCCCGTCAGTTCGGCGAGGCGATTGAGGTCGAGCAACTGGCTCTGCGGAAACAGCACCATCAGCGCGCCGACAGCGTCGTCCAGCAACACGGCTTGTACCTTGCGCGAGGCATTGAGGCCGTGGTGGTCGAGCACTTCTTCGTAGGCGATCCCGAGCTTGTCCAGCAACAGCCGAATGACAGACGGCGCGTGCGGGGATTCGGGGGCGAGAGCGGCTTCGGTCATGGTCTGTATCCGTTTTTGAAACAATGGCAGGAGTATAACCAGCTTGGTCAGAACGAGCTGTCAGAAACTGCGACGGTGCTCACACTTGGCCGTATTGCTGCCCGTGGCGCAACCAGCGGTCAAGCAACGGGCTGACGTGGGTCGGCCAGCGTTCCAGCAGCGCTTGCGCAGCATCACGAACGGCGGGTAACAAGTCGGCGTCGCGCATCAGATCCGCGACCTTGAATTGCAGCAGACCGGTCTGACGAGTGCCGAGCATTTCACCGGGGCCGCGCAGTTCGAGGTCTTTTTCGGCGATGACGAAACCGTCGTTGGTCTCACGCATGATCCCCAGACGCTGGCGACCGATCTGCGACAGCGGCGGATGGTAAAGCAGCACGCAATGGCTGGCGGCGCTGCCCCGACCGACACGTCCGCGTAACTGGTGCAATTGCGCGAGACCGAGGCGCTCGGGGTTTTCGATGATCATCAGGCTGGCGTTGGGTACGTCTACACCGACTTCGATCACCGTGGTCGCGACCAGCAGTTGCAGGTTACCGGCCTTGAACTCGGCCATGACGGCGGCCTTCTCGACGGGTTTCATGCGCCCGTGAATCAGCCCGACTTTCAACTCGCCGAGGGCGAGGGTGAGATCTTCAAAAGTGGTTTCGGCGGCCTGACAGGTCAGCTCTTCCGACTCTTCGATCAGCGTGCACACCCAATAGGCCTGACGGCCCTCGGCGCAGGCACCGCGCACGCGTTCGATGACTTCGACGCGGCGGGTGTCGGTGACCAGCACGGTGTTGACCGGGGTTCGACCGGGCGGCAGTTCGTCGAGGATCGAGGTGTCGAGGTCGGCGTAGGCGCTCATCGCCAGCGTTCGTGGAATCGGCGTCGCGGTCATGATCAGTTGATGCGGACACATGCGCCCACCGACGCCTTTCTGCCGCAGCGCCAGACGTTGCTGCACACCGAAGCGATGCTGTTCGTCGATGATCACCAGCGCCAGATTCTTGAATTTCACTTCGTCCTGGAACAGCGCGTGGGTGCCGACCACCATCGGCGTGCCGCTGGCGATCTGCTCCAGCGCGGCGACGCGGTTCTTGCCCTTGAGCTTGCCGGCCAGCCACGCCACTTCGATGCCCAGCGGTTCGAGCCAGCGCTTGAAGGTGATGAAGTGTTGTTCGGCGAGAATTTCGGTCGGCGCCATCAGCGCGACTTGATAACCGGCTTCCAGCGCTTGCAGAGCGGCGAGGGCGGCGACCACGGTTTTACCCGCGCCGACGTCACCCTGAATCAGCCGCAGCATCGGTTCATGTTGGCTGAGGTCGTAGGCGATTTCGTTGCCGACGCGCTGTTGGGCGCCGGTCGGGTTGAAGCCAAGATTCGCCAGATATTTCGGCGGCAACTTTTTCGCTTTCGGCATCGCTGGCGCGCGCAAAGAACGCATGCTTTCGCGCAGACGTTGTTGCGACAGTTGATGCGTCAGCAGCTCTTCGAAGGCCAGACGATGCTGCGCCCAGTGATGACCGAGGGCGAGTTCGTCGACGTCGGCATCGGCGGGCGGGTTGTGCAGGTAGCGGATCGCGTCGGCCAGCGGCGCCAGTTGATAGTCGCGCGCCAGTTCGGTCGGCAGCCAGTCGGGCAGGGTGTCGGGCTTGAGCATCGTCAGCGTCTGCATGCACAGCTGACGCAGGCGCGCTTGGGTCAGGCCTTCGGTCAGCGGGTAAACCGGGGTCAGGGTTTCATCCACTGGCGGTGGTTCGTCGCCGGTGATCGCGCGATATTCCGGGTGGTAGATTTCCAGGCCTGAGGCGCCGGGCCGGGCTTCGCCGTAGCAGCGAATCCGCGTGCCGCGCTTGAGCCCTTCTTTCTGCGCGTTGCTGAAATGGTAAAAGCGCAGACTGAGCCCGCCGGTGCCGTCCTGCATGCGCACGACGAGGCTGCGGCGGCGGCCCATGACCACGTCGGCGCCGCTGACGGTACCTTCGACCACGGCGTCCTGACCCGGTCGCAAATGGCCGATCGGCACCACGCGGGTGCGATCCTGATAACGCAGCGGCAGGTGAAACAACACGTCCTGGAGATTCTCCAGACCGACCTTGGCCAATTTCTCGGCCATGGCTTCACCGACACCCTTGAGTGCCGTCACCGACACTTGCGACAGCTCAGTCATGACGCTCGCTTAACCGGCCGTAACCGGTGTCGCTGGCTTGGCCACCGAGCACAGGCGAATGGAGTCGGCGAGGATTTCGATGGCTTTCGGCCGTGGGAAACTCGCACGCCAGGCGATGGCCACGGTGCGGAACGGCACCGGTGGCGACAGCGGACGCACTGCGATCACGCCGGGGGCGTAGTGATGGCTGTCAACAGCCGACAACGGCAGGATCGAGATACCCAGACCGGACGCAACCATATGGCGAATGGTTTCCAGCGAACTGGATTCGACCGTGGTGTGCTTGGCGCCGTCGTTGCCCTTGGTCAGGGTCGGGCAGGCTTCCAGCACTTGATCACGGAAGCAGTGACCTTCACCAAGCAGCAGCAGGCTCTTGTCGTTGAGCAGGCCGGCGTCGATGGATTCTTTTTTCGTCCACGGGTGCTGGGCCGGCATGAGCACGTAGAACGGCTCGTCGTACAGCGGCAGGGTCAGCACGTCGGCTTCGTTGAACGGCAGGGCGATGATGATCGCGTCGAGTTCGCCGTTGCGCAGTTTGTCGCGCAGCACGTGGGTGAAGTTTTCTTCGATGTACAACGGCATCTGCGGGGCGACCCGGTGCAGTTGTGGAATCAGGTGCGGGAACAGGTACGGGCCGACGGTGTAGATCGCGCCGACTTTCAGCGGTGCGGTCAGCTGATTCTTGCCGGCCTGGGCCAGTTCGCGGATGCCTTGGGCTTGCTCAAGAACTTTCTGCGCCTGGGCGACGATGCCTTCGCCGACCGGGGTCACGCGCACGGCGCTCTTGCTGCGCTCGAAAATCAGCACACCGAGTTCGTCTTCAAGTTTCTTCACGCCCACCGATAGGGTCGGCTGGCTGACGTGGCATTTCTCGGCCGCGTGGCCGAAATGCTGCTCTTGGGCGAGGGTAACGATGTAGCGTAATTCTGTGAGGGTCATAGCAAAGCGTCCATGAAGATGCGGGCCAAGCATACCGGCTGCAATCGATAGACGCACGTTATCAGACTGAGGGCGACATGCGACACCGGGCAATGTCGGTTTGCCGCTGGCAGATATGCAAAAGGCACCTTTCGGTGCCTTTTGGGCTTTGCGCTGACCTTGTAGGAGCCGAGCTTGCTCGCGAAGGCGGCGTGTCAGTCAGTACATCTTTCTCTGACACATCGCTTTCGCGAGCAAGCTCAGCTCCTACAGACCGCGTTAACGGCGGCGTTCGAGGGAGTAAACAAACGGTGCAACAATTTCAATCGAGCCGTTGTTCAGCATGTCAGCCGGTGGCTTTGGCAGCGGTTGTGCGCGGCGAATCATTTCCAGGGTAGCCCGGTCAAGATCAGCGTTGCCAGAGCGGCCCACCAGTTCGAACGACAGCACGTTACCTTCGGCATCCACCACGAAACGCAGACGGTTCAAGCCTTCCTTGCCGCGTGCCTGAGCACTGGCCGGGTACTTTTTGTACTTGGCCAAATGCGCGAGCAGGGTGCCTTGCCAGCTGGCTTTGGCAGCCATCTGGGCCGGCGACGGGCCTGGCGCAGGCTGGGCGGATTTCTCCGTCGGTGCCTGAGTCGGCTGGGTGTCGGCCGGTTTTTCCTCGGAAGGTTTCTCCTTCGGCGGATCGGGCAGCTTCTTCTCGACCGGCTTCGGCGGTTTAGGCTTGGGCTTCGGTTTAGGTTTCTGCACCGCGATTTCAGCTTTCGGGGCTTCGGCCAGTTTCGGAATCGGCAACTCTTCAACCGGAGCCGGTGGCTGCGGCGGTGTGACGACTTTCGGCGGAGCAGGCGGTGGCGGGGCCGGAACCGGGGCCAGCTCGACCATCATTGCCTGCGGCGGCAATTCGATGGGCGGGCGGGCGGTCCAGTTCAGCGCCAGCGCGATGGCCAGCGCATGAACGCCCAGCACCACGGCCAGGCTACCGCTGTAACGCGTCAGCTTATGGCGCGTCGTGATCATTTCTTGGCTGCCGTCTCAAGTCCTACCAGGCCGACCTTCAGGTAACCGGCGGAACGCAGGTTATCCATCACGCTCATCAGGTCGCCGTAATCCACGCCTTTGTCAGCCTGGAAGAAGATGGTGGTGTCTTTCTTGCCCTTGGTTCTGGCGTCGAGGGTGGCGCCCAGTGCTTCGGGCTTCACTTCGTCTTCGCCGAGGAACAGGCGCTGATCAGCTTTTACGCTGAGGAACACCGGTTTCTCTGGCCGCGGCGCCGGTTTGGCGGTCGAGGCAGGCAGGTCGACTTTGATGTCCACAGTGGCCAACGGAGCGGCCACCATGAAGATGATCAACAGCACCAGCATCACGTCGATAAACGGCGTGACGTTGATTTCGTGGTTCTCGGCCAGATCGTCGTCTGCGCCTTCTTTCAAATGCAGGCCCATGGCCGATTACCCCACTTTAACCATGTGCGGCTGCGAGCTGCGCTCAGGCTGGTGGTCGAGGTCGCGGCTGACCAGCAACAGGACTTCTGCCGAAGCATCGGAAACCTGCGCCTTGTAACCGGCGATCGAGCGGGCGAAGACGTTGTAGATCACAACCGCTGGAATCGCTGCAACCAGACCCAGTGCGGTGGCCAGCAGGGCTTCAGCAATACCCGGTGCCACAACGGCGAGGTTGGTGGTCTGGGTTTTGGCGATGCCGATGAAGGAGTTCATGATGCCCCACACGGTACCGAACAGACCGACAAACGGCGCGGTGGAACCGATGGTGGCGAGGACGCCGGTGCCGCTGCTCATGTTGCGACCGCAGGCTGCAACCAGACGCTCAAGACGGAAGCTGACGCGTTCCTTGATGCCTTCTTTCTCGCGGCTGTTGACCGACAGGCGCATCTCTTCCAGTGCGTCGTGCACCAGCAGGTTGGCGAGGGTGCCTTCCTTGCCGGCCGTGGCGCTGGCTTCTTTAAGGGTGGTGGCTTTCTTCAGGGCAGCGATTTCGCCACGCAGACGACGCTTGGCGCCCATCAGCTCAAAGCCTTTGGCGATCCAGATGGTCCAGGTGATGATGGAAGCGATGGCCAGACCGATCATCACGATTTTCACGATGATGTCGGCGTTCTGGTACATGCCCCACGGCGACAGGTCGTGGGCCATGCCCAGCGTGTTGTCGGCTTCGAGAACTTCAGGAACGTCGGCAGCGTCTACCGCTTGCACTGGATCGGTTGCAGTCGGTGCGGCAGCCGGGGCGGTGGCAGGCGCGTCAGCAGCAGGAGCGTGCTGTTCGGTCGCGGCCGGTGCGGCCGGTGCGGCTGGCGCTTGCGCGTCGGCGAAGGCGGCGGTCGGTGCCAGCATCAGGCTGAGCAGCAGAGCCGCCACTGCGCTCCAGGCGCGAGGTCGTTGGGTTGGCGAAGCGGGGATTTGATTACGTGTCATGCTGGCCGGACCTGAGATAGAAAAACGATGATGCTCTTCCAGGCCTCGTGAGGCCGAGAACAAAAGTGGCAGGCATTATTGCAAGTAATTCTTGTTAACAAAAGTAATAGAGTATCTTTTTTTCCTTGATTGCTAGCCGCTCGTCACTCGCCGGGCCTAGTCTGTCGCTTTCCGATGGGAGTTTTCTGATGTCTGCGCCTTCTGTTCTGATTGCCGGTTGTGGCGATATTGGTAGTCGTCTGGCCACGCAATTGCTGGCCGCTGGCTGGGAAGTCCATGGCTTGCGCCGCGATGTGTCACGTTTGCCTGAGGGTGTCATTGGTGTTGCCGGGGATCTCTTTAATGAAGATTGCCCGGACACTTGGCCGATCGGTGCGGTGGATTACCTGGTGTATTGCGCTGCTGCGACCAATCACGATGAAGCCGGGTACCGCGCGGCTTATGTGCAGGGTTTGCAGAATGTGTTGAGCTGGCTGGATGACTATGGCCAGGTGCCGGAGCGGCTGTTGTTTGTATCCAGCAGCAGTGTTTATGGGCAGATGGATGGCGAGTGGGTGGACGAAACCTCGGCGACAGTGGCCAGCGGTTTCTCCGGACGGTTGATGCTTGAGGCTGAGCAAGTCGCGCTCAAAAGCGGTATCCCGGCGAGCATCCTGCGCCTGACCGGTATTTACGGCCCTGGCCGCGAGCGTCTGCTGACGCAAGTTCGCGAGGGTTATCGCGTCGCCGTCGAGCCACCGCTGTATGGCAATCGCATTCACGCGGACGACGCGGCGGGTCTGCTGAAGTTTTTGCTCGAGGCGGATCGGCAGGGGACTGCGCTGGAGAACATCTACATCGGCGTCGACAATGCACCGGCACCGTTGGCCGAAGTGGTCGACTGGTTGCGCGAGTATCTGGGTGTGACCGAGTGGGCGGCAGAGGCGAGCGTGCGGCGCACGGGCAGCAAGCGCTGCAGCAATGCCCGGGCAAAGGCCCTCGGCTGGACGCCAACATACCCAAGCTACCGCGAAGGCTACGCCGCGATCCTCGAAGGTAAATGCTGACGGCGTAACACCACAAACCACTGTGGGAACCGATCCCCTGTGGCGAGGGGATTTATCCCCGATGGGTCGCGCAGCGGCCCCAAATCCTGCAATCGCGGTTGATCAGATAAACCGCGTACAAAGGTTTTGCGACTGCTTCGCAGCCGATCGGGGATAAATCCCCTCACCACAGAGGTTCCCACCTTGGATATTCAGTGGTTTCAGAAGGTGATTACTGTTTTTCCAGCAACCACTTGCGAGCACCCGGTGTGAACTGCGGCTGTTCATCCGCCAGCGCCGAGTTCACTGCTTGCAGGATTTCCAGCTCTTTGCCCTTGCGCACAAAGATCCAGTTATTGCCCTGACCGTTCTGTTGCAGCCACATGCTGTCGTTGCCGTTGCTCATCGACGCGCAATCGCCCGCCAGGCACAGCGCATATCGATCGGCACCCGGCAAACCGGATACCTGGCCATCGGCCTGGAACTGTACGGTGGCGCCTTCGCCTTCACCGCTGGTGATTTTCCAGCTGCCGCCCATGTAGGCGGAATACAGCGCACGCTCGAAACTCGCACCAATCGGCGCGCCTTCCGGTACCGGAATCGGTGCGCGATCGAACAGTTGCTCGGGTTCGTTATCGCCGGCGGCCTGTTGCAGTTGGCTGCCGTCGCGTTTCAGTGCGCTGGCGGAGCTGCCATAGAAGTCGACTTTCCAGGTGCCGGACTCTTCGCCGAGCAGCCGTCCTTCGACGTTCTCAAAACCGTTGGTGTAGCGGGCCTGACTGGCCTTGGTGTTGACGTCCCACTCAAGGTTCGGGCCGTAAGCCTGAAGTGCTTCGCGCAGGGGGCCGCCCTTGGCTGCAGCATTGATCGCCACCTGATTGATCCAGGTGCCGCTGATGTCACGGTCGGCAGGGTTGCTGGCGCAGCCGCCGAGGAGGAGGGCGAGCAGCGGAAGAGCTAGCGCTTTGCGCATGGTGGAATCCTTTCAAAACCTTTTCTTGCAGAGCAGTCGGCGCGGCGTTTGAAGGCCGCGCCGTGCGCATCACTCGATGACCAGAATGGCATCCATTTCAACCTGCGAACCCTTTGGCAGGGCAGCAACGCCGATGGCGGCGCGGGCCGGGTACGGCTGGTCGAAGTATTTGCCCATGATCTCGTTGACCTTGGCGAAGTGGCTCAGGTCGGTGAGGAAGATGTTCAGTTTGACGATGTCTTTGAACGAACCACCAGCGGCTTCGGCCACGGCTTTGAGGTTCTCGAACACCTGGACGGTCTGGGCTTCGAAGCCTTCAACCAGTTCCATGGTTTTTGGGTCCAGAGGAATCTGACCCGACATGTAAACAGTGTTGCCGGCCTTGATCGCCTGGGAGTAAGTACCGATGGCGGCCGGGGCCTTGTCGCTGGTGATAACAGTCTTGGTCATGTAGGACTCCTTGTTAGGGTTGCGTTATGCACGCATGCGGGTGATGCGGATCACCCCGGTCAAGGCGCGCAGTTTCTTGATCACGCGGGCCAGGTGCACTCGGTCGTGGACGCTGACCACCAACTGGACAACGCTGATGCGACCATCGCGTTCGTCCATGCTGATTTTCTCGATATTGCCGTCGGCTGCGTTGACGCTGCTGGCCAGCAGAGCGATCAGGCCGCGCTGGTGTTCCAGCTCGACGCGCAGTTCGACGTTGAATTCGCCGGTGACATCCTTGGCCCACGAGAGCTGGATGCATTTTTCCGGGTTGTGCCGTATTTCGCTGATATTGCGGCAGTTGTCGAGGTGCACGACCATGCCTTTGCCCGCCGACAGGTGCCCGACAATCGGGTCGCCCGGGATCGGCGTGCAGCACTTGGCGTAGCTCAGCACCAGACCTTCGGTGCCGCGAATCGCCAGCGGGCCTTCCGGGCTTGGCAACTGTTCGCCTTCGCCGAGCAGGCGGCGGGCGACGACGTAGGCCATGCGGTTGCCCAGGCCAATGTCTTCAAGCAAATCTTCGATCAGTTCGAGGCGGTACTCGGTGAGCATCGCTTTGACGCGTTCGGCCTGGACTTTCTCCAGCGAACTGTCGAAACCGTTGAGCACCTTGTTCAGCAGGCGTTCGCCGAGGCTGATGGACTCGGAACGGCGCTGCAGTTTCAGCGCATGGCGGATGTGCGTACGCGCCTTGCCGGTCACCACGAAATTCAGCCATGCCGGATTTGGACGAGCGCCGGGTGCGCTGACGATCTCGACCGTGGAGCCGCTTTGCAGCGGTTCGGACAGCGGTGCGAGACGACGGTTGATCCGGCAGGCGATGCAGCTGTTGCCGACGTCGGTGTGTACCGCGTAAGCAAAGTCGACCGCCGTGGAGCCTTTCGGCAGCTCCATGATCCGGCCTTTCGGCGTGAACACGTAGACCTCGTCCGGGAACAGGTCGATCTTCACGCTCTCGATGAACTCCAGCGAGTTGCCGGCACGTTGCTGCATTTCCAGCACGCCTTTTACCCACTGACGGGCGCGGGCGTGAGTGCCTTTCGGCTGCTCGTCACCACTGGATTTGTACAGCCAATGGGCGGCGATGCCGTTGTTGGCCATCTCTTCCATTTCGCGGGTACGGATCTGAATCTCGATCGGTACACCGTGCATGCCGAACAGCGTGGTATGCAGCGACTGATAGCCGTTGGCTTTAGGGATCGCGATGTAATCCTTGAAGCGCCCCGGCAACGGTTTGTACAAATTATGTACAGCGCCTAGCACGCGGTAGCAGGTATCGACCTTGTCGACGATGATCCGGAACGCGTAGACGTCCATGATCTCGTTGAAGGCCCGACGCTTGCCGCGCATTTTCTTGTAGATGCCGTAGAGGTGTTTCTGACGACCGCTGACTTCGCCCAGGATGCCGTCGATAGCGAGGCAATGGCCAAGGGATTCTTCGATCTTGTTGACGATTTCCTTGCGGTTGCCCCGGGCGCGTTTGACCGCCTGGTAGATCCGCGCGGAACGCATCGGGTGCATGGCCTTGAAGCCGAGGTCTTCGAATTCGATGCGGATCGCATGCATGCCCAGCCGGTTGGCGATGGGCGCGTAGATTTCGAGGGTTTCCTTGGCGATCCGCCGGCGTTTTTCGCCGGACAGCACTTCCAGCGTGCGCATGTTGTGCAGGCGGTCGGCGAGTTTGACCAGGATCACGCGAATGTCGCGCGCCATGGCCATGGCCATTTTCTGGAAGTTTTCGGCCTGGGCTTCGGCCTTGGTCTCGAAATTCATCTGGGTCAGTTTGCTGACCCCGTCGACCAGTTCGGCGACGGTTTCACCGAACTGCGCTTGCAGCGCTTCTTTGGCGATACCGGTGTCTTCGATCACGTCATGCAGCATCGCGGCCATCAGGCTCTGATGATCCATGTGCATGTCGGCAAGAATATTGGCCACGGCAAGAGGATGCGTGACGTACGCCTCGCCGCTGCGACGGCGTTGACCGTCATGGGCTTGTTCGGCGTAGAAATACGCTCGGCGGACCAGGTTGACCTGGTCGTTGCCGAGGTAGGTCGATAAGCGATCGGCGAGGGCGTCTATGCTCGGCATGATGATTCCTGCCGTAAGCTGTGATCCCGCGCCGTGCTACGTCGACCAGGCATAGGCTTAGACGGCCTCGTTGGACTCGTCCTCGAACGCTGCGAACAGCGGCTCATCCTGGACGATTTCTTGCTCGGCGATGAACTCGTAGCTCATCAGGCCTTCAGCGATTTCACGCAGCGCTACAACGGTAGGCTTGTCGTTTTCCCACTGAACCAGTGGCTCTTTGCCGCCGGTGGCCAGTTGACGGGCACGTTTGGTAGAGAGCATGACCAGCTCAAAACGGTTTTCCACGTGGTTCAGGCAGTCTTCAACGGTTACGCGGGCCATGGTATTCCTCGGAGCGAATGCAATATGCGCGCTGCCCGGTTGGGCGAGCGGACTCAACAGTTTAAAAAATCACCAGCGATTAGGGAAGCGCTGATTTTTTAACCAAGCCCTTCAACGCGCTGCAAGTGCCAATGTAAAGCGCTTGCAGGCCTTTTGGGAAGTGCTGATTAACCGAGCAATTCGGCCAGCAATTTGCCGTGAAGCTGTTGCTGACGCTTCTGAATTAGCTGATTGGCGCGGAAAATCGCCTTCAGATCGTCCAGCGCGTGGGCGAAATCGTCGTTGATGATCAGGTAGTCGTAGTCGACGTAGTGGCTCATTTCGCTGACCGCTTCACGCATGCGGCCGTCGATGATTTCGTCGCTGTCCTGACCACGGTTGGTCAAACGCGAATGCAGTGCTTGCAGCGACGGCGGCAGAATGAAGATCGAGCGTGCCTGCGGCATCAGCTTGCGCACTTGCTCGGCGCCTTGCCAGTCGATCTCCAGAATCAGGTCGTGACCCGCGTCGAGGGTTTGCTGCAGATGGCTTTGCGAGGTGCCGTAGAGGTTGCCGAAAACCTCGGCGCGCTCAAGGAAATCGCCGTGTTCGCCCATCTTCACAAACGCTTCGCGCGTCACGAAGTGATAGTTCACGCCGTCGACTTCGCCCGGACGCATGGCGCGGGTGGTGTGCGAAACCGAAACGCGGATCTCCGCGTTGGCGTCGGTCAAAGCCTTGACCAGACTGCTCTTGCCCGCGCCCGAAGGGGCGGAAATGATGTACAGGGTGCCGGTGCTGTGGGTCATGTCGGGGTTGCCTTACTCAATATTCTGCACTTGTTCGCGCATCTGCTCGATCAACACCTTGAGGTTGACGGCGGCTTGGGTGCTGCGCGGATCGAAGGCCTTGGAGCCCAATGTGTTGGCTTCGCGGTTGAGCTCCTGCATCAGGAAGTCCAGGCGACGCCCGGCTGCACCGCCGGACTTGAGCACCCGGCGCACTTCGATGATGTGGGTGCTCAGGCGATCCAGTTCTTCGGCCACGTCGCTCTTTTGCGCGAGGATGACCATTTCCTGTTCCAGACGCTGCGGATCCAGCTCGGCCTTCATGTCGGCGAAGCGGTCGAGGACTTTCTGGCGTTGGGTCGCGAGCATCTGCGGCACCAGTTCACGCAGGGTCACGACGTCTGCTTCGATCGATGTCAGGCGCTCGTTGATCAACCGGGCCAGCTCCGCGCCTTCGCGCTCGCGACCCGCCTTCAACTCTTTCAGACCTTGATTGAACAGGGCCAGCGCTTCGGCGTTCAGCGCCTGTGGATCGGTTGCATCGCCGACCAGCACGCCAGGCCAGGCCAGGACTTCCAGCGGGTTCAGCGCTGCCGGGTTTTTGATCAGACCAGCGATGGTTTCAGCGGCAGCAACCAGTTGCGCGGCGCGCTCGCGGTCGATTTGCAGCGCTTTGCCGGTGCTTTCTTCGGTGAAACGCAGGGTGCATTCCAGTTTGCCCCGCGACAGGCCCTGACGCAGCGCTTCACGCACCGCGCCTTCGAGGTCGCGAAAGGTTTCCGGCAAGCGCAGGTGCGGTTCCAGATAGCGACTGTTGACCGAGCGCAGTTCCCAGCTCAGGGTGCCCTGTACGCCGGCTTTCTCGACGCGGGCGAAGGCGGTCATGCTGTGCACCATGGCGGTAACCTCGCAATGCAGATCGGCGCGAAACCTGGGTTCCGCAAGCGCGATATCAATGAATTTATGCCGACTGGCAGCAAAGGCGCAGGATTGTAGCGCAGTGCGGCGAATGCGCCCAAACACACGGTGTGACAAAGGGCTGCAGCCCGTCGGTAATGCGTGTTTCAGGGCCTTCGGTCGTCGGCTCGAATTTTTAACCCGTGCCCAGTCGCGGTGCACCACTCTATAATGCTCGGCAGTTTTCCGTCCTCAGTACAGGTATCTCCTATGAAACGTCCAAGTGGTCGCGCTGCCGATCAGCTCCGCTCGATCCGCATTACCCGCAATTACACCAAACACGCCGAAGGATCGGTGCTGGTCGAATTCGGTGATACCAAAGTCATCTGCACCGTCAGCGTCGAAAACGGCGTGCCGCGTTTCCTCAAAGGTCAGGGCCAGGGTTGGTTGACCGCCGAGTACGGCATGCTGCCGCGCGCCACTGGCGAGCGTAACCAGCGTGAAGCGAGCCGTGGCAAGCAGGGCGGTCGCACTCTGGAAATCCAGCGCCTGATCGGCCGTTCCCTGCGCGCTGCGCTGGACATGTCCATGCTGGGCGACGTCACCCTGTACGTCGACTGCGACGTGATCCAGGCTGACGGCGGCACCCGCACTGCATCCATCACCGGCGCCATGGTTGCTCTGGTTGATGCGCTGAAAGTAATCAAGAAGCGCGGCGGCCTGAAGGGCGGCGACCCGCTCAAGCAAATGATCGGCGCGGTATCGGTCGGCATGTATCAGGGCGAAGCGGTACTGGATCTGGACTATCTTGAAGATTCCGCTGCCGAGACCGACCTCAACGTCGTGATGACCAGCACCGGTGGTTTCATCGAAGTGCAGGGCACCGCTGAAGGCGCGCCGTTCCAGCCGGAAGACCTCAACGCCATGCTGGAACTGGCCAAGCAAGGCATGAACGAGATTTTCGAACTGCAGAAGGCCGCACTGGCTGACTGAGCAGGTTCATAACCGCAAGGAGAGTGCGATGAGTGACGAGCAAGCGCTGCTGCCCAAACCGAGCCAGGAGGTTCGCCAATGGGCGATGTTTTGTCACTTGTCCGCTTTGCTGGGGATCTGGATTCCGTTCGGCAACCTGATCGGGCCGTTGATTCTCTGGCAGATGAAGCGTGAAAAGGATCCGTTTATCGATGCCCAGGGCAAAGAGGCGCTGAATTTTCAGATCACCGTGGCGATTGCGTCGTTGATCTGCTTCCTGCTGATGCTGCTGCTCATTGGCTTCGTCCTGATCGTGATACTGGGCATCGGCGCACTGGTGCTGACGATCATTGCCGGGGTGAAGGCCAACGAAGGCTATCCGTACCGGTATCCGTTTACCTGGCGGTTGATCAAGTAGGCTCGCGGGCCTGACAGGCGGAGTGCGCAATGGCTCAGCCGGTCTTTCCTTCTATCGAGCAGCAGACCGAGGAATGGCGGATGAAACCCGCCGCCGTGCTGACGGATCTGCAATCGACCGGCGCTGCGGTGTTCCGCTGGCAGCGTTCATCCACAGACAGCTATCACTTTGAACGTACTGAACCGCGTGAGCATGTTTTGCTCAGCGTGATGCTTGCGCCCATGCAATCGCGTGCCGCTGTTGGCGGCCGGCAGGTGTGGGATGGGCAGATTCACAGTGGTCAGGTGCGATTGCTGCAGCCCAGCCAATCCGCGAGCTGGGACACTCGTAGCGCTTTCGACATCCTTCATGTGCATTTGCCAATGCCGGCGTTGACCGCTGCGGCGCAGGAGCAAGGATTGAGCTTCGCCGGATTTCGCGGAACGCATCAGCCGCTGTATCAAAACGACAGAGTGGCTCATTTGCTGGCCCGGCAATTGGCGCTGTCCATCGGTGACAACAGTCGGGGCGCCCGTGAGCAGGCGGATCTAAGCGTTCAGGTATTGATTGCTCATTTATTGAACAGTTATGAGCTTTCGAGCACCCAGCCAAGAGTTGCCAGCCAAGGCCTGATGGATGCCTTGCGCTACATCGAGCGTCACTCCTGCGAAAAGCTCTGCATTGCCCGGTTGGCGGCAATTGCGGCGATGAGTGAATTCCACTTCGCTCGCGAATTCAAACGCGCCTTTGGCACTTCACCGCATGCCCATGTACTGGTTGTGCGCCTGCAACGGGCGCGCAACGCTTTGGAAAACTCCGCCAAGACTATTTTGGAAATTGCCCTGGAATCCGGGTTTGCCGACTCCAGCCATTTCGCCCGAGTCTTTCGTAAAGCCTATGGCATCAGCCCGACGGATTTTCGCCAGTCCCGGTAAAACTCGTGAGCAAGAAAGTACCGGCAATTGAGCAAGGATCGGCGCGACGTCAGCTCTGCCCTCGTTGAACACTGTCCGCACTTCAACGACACGGAGCCAGCCAATGGCACACCTCGGACACGCTGTGCGCGACTATCGCCTGCAACTCATGTACTCGCTGATGGATCGCGAAGGCTTTGATGCTTTGATGTTCACCCAGGCCGACTTCTTCCAGTTTGCGACCAACTTCAATACCGACGTCGAGACGTGGGAACGGCCGATTCTGTGCGTCGTACCGAGGAACGGCGCGCCGTTTGTGATCGCTCATGAGCTATCGACGCATCATTGGCGTTTCACCAAAGAAGCCGGGCATCTTTGGATCGAGGATGCACGTTTTTATGCCGAGCATCCGCGTGTGCAAAATCGCCTGCCCTTGGTCAGTCAGTGGAGTGAGCTGGTCGCACAATCTTTGCGCGATGCCGGGCTGCATCGGTCGCGCATTGGCGTCGACGCGATCACGGCGCCGTTGGCTCGCGTCGGTACTTTGCTGCCATCGTTGGTGCTGCAAAACGCGACCGAAGAGTGCCGCACGTTGCGGCTAGTCAAGCATGCCGAAGAGATCCAACTGATGCGCGAAGCCTGTGCGTTGACGGATTGGTTGCAGGATCGCTACCGGGAAAACATCCGCCCCGGACGATTGGTGCAGGAGCTGGACATGAGCATGGCGGCACTGTTTGTCGAAGAAGCGGCCAATCGATTCCCCGGAGAGGATGTGCAGTGCATCGAGTTTTTCACCCTGTCCGGCCCGGCGAGCTGTGCACCCCACGGCGATGGTCGGCAGTGCGGCGCGCGGATCGAGAAGGGTCATGGTCTGGTGAACATCATCATTCCGCGTATCAACGGTCTGATCATCGAGAACGAGCGCACCTGGTTTTGCGGCAAGCCATCGGCGCGGCAGGTTCAGTTGTATGAGGCGGCACGGGAAGCCAATGAGGCGGCGTGCGAAGCGGCGGTGACGGGCAATCCGGTTTGCGCGATTGATGCGGCGGCTCAAGGGGTTTTCGAGCGGCATGGAGTGGCGGACTTGATCATCCATCGCACCGGCCATGGACTTGGGCTGGTCGGCCATGAGTTTCCCCACGACATGGCGTTCAACACGCGTGCGCTGATGGGTGGCGAAGTGTATTCGGCTGAGCCGGGGATTTTTCAGTGGGGGCTGGGTGGCTTTCGGATCGACGACACGGTGGTGATTGGCGACACGCCAGACATCCTGACGCGCGCGCCCCGAGACATCTCCAGTCAGACAATTCTCTGATTAATAAAAATGCCCGTGTTTCACCTACGGGCATTTACATGAATGCAACGGGATTAGTTTCTTTGGGATGTAGGAATAATCTATTGCCGATGAATGGTAGTCATCTAGTTATATATTTTTCGCTCTTACATGTTTAGTCACAACTGCACTGCCTTGGTGCTGGCTCCGTCCTTGGCATCGACGATGGACGATTGTTAAAGTTGCCCGGCGTTATGTTTCTCTTGAAATATTTCGATATATTCAAGCCATCGAAGGTTCTTGAATTCCACAGCAATCAGTGTTGAGACAATCAGCCGATTCACGGCGCGCGCTCAGGAAAAGAGCTCGTCCCTGAATATAGCCAAGAATAATCAAAATGATTCAGCTCGATTTTTACGGAACACTCGTGGCCGCTTCCTTAGTACTTTTGCTGGGGCGTGGTTTAGTTACTCGCGTTGGATTTCTGCGCAATTACAATATTCCCGAACCGGTTGCCGGGGGTCTGGTAGTCGCATTGGTTCTGTTGTTAATGCGAACGCTGGATATTGAAGTGCGCTTCGATACTTCGCTGCAAACGCCTTTGATGTTGGCGTTCTTTGCCACCATTGGTTTGAGTGCAGACTTCGCCAGCCTGAGAAAGGGCGGGCGCGTGGTGGGGATATTTCTGTTGGCGGTCGCCGGGCTGCTGGTGGTGCAGAACGCGATGGGCATCGGCCTCGCGACAATGCTCGGGCTTGACCCGCTGATGGGCCTACTCACCGGTTCGATCACTCTGGCGGGCGGTCACGGTACGGGCGCTGCGTGGGGCACGGTGTTCAGTGAGAAATACGGTTTGGCTTCTGCCTCTGAACTGGCGATCGCCTCGGCGACTTTTGGTCTGGTGCTGGGCGGTTTGATTGGTGGGCCGGTGGCTCGCCTGTTGATCAAACGGGTTGAGGTGCCCGGTTGCCAGAATCAGCAAGCGCCACGGCTCCCCAAGGGTTTTGAACAGCCGAACAAAGAGCGCTCGATAACGCCGTTTTCATTTATCGAAACACTCGCCCTGATCGCGGTTAGCCTGCTGGTCGGCAATCTGCTGAACGGTTGGCTGCAAGGCAGTGCGCTCGAGTTGCCGACCTTTGTTTGTGTGCTGTTTGTCGGTGTGTTGCTGCGCAACGGCCTCTCGGCGCTGGGCCTGTATCAGGTGTTCGAGCGTGAAGTGTCGGTGCTGGGCAATGTCAGCCTGTCGCTGTTCTTGGCGATTGCCTTGATGTCGCTGAAGCTGTGGGATCTGGCGGCGCTGGCGTTGCCGATCTTCATCATTCTGGCAGTGCAGACATTGGTCATGGCGCTGTTTGCGATTTTCGTGACGTTCCGCATGATGGGCCGCAACTACGATGCGGCGGTGCTGGCCGCAGGGCATTGCGGTTTTGGTCTCGGTGCCACGCCGACGGCGATCGCCAACATGCAGGCGGTGACGCAGCGTTACGGGCCTTCGCAGATTGCGTTTCTGGTGGTGCCGATGGTTGGTGCGTTCTTCATCGACATCATTAACGTCATCGTGATCAAGCTGTACCTGGCCCTGCCGATGTTTGTCGCGCTCTGAGGTTCAGCCCGCTTTAGGCTGGCGCACAAAAAATGCCCGTATCTCGCGATACGGGCATTTTTTTGACTGCGAAACGACGCTTAGATGGTCAGCGTCCAGTCGTAGTCGACGATCAGCGGCGCGTGCTGCGAGAACCGTGGCTGACGTGGCAGGCGTGCGCTGCGTACAAAGCGGCGCAGGCCCGGGGTCAGGATCTGGTAGTCGAAGCGCCAGCCCAGATTGAGCATCTCGGCCTGCTCGTTGTCCGGCCACCAGCTGTACTGGTCGCCTTCACGGCTGACTTCGCGCAGGGCATCGACATAACCCATGTTGCCGACAATCTCGTCCATCCAGGCGCGTTCCGGCGCCAGGAAGCCCGGGGATTGCTGGCTGTCGCGCCAGTTCTTGATGTCGAGCTTCTGCTGCGCCACGTACAGCGAGCCACAATAAATGTACTCGCGGCGTTTGCGTCGCTGTTTGTCCAGGTACTTGCCGAAGTCGTCCATGAGCTTGAACTTCTGGTTCAAGTCCTCATCGCCGTTCATCCCCGAGGGGAGCAGCAAGGTGGCAATACTGACTTTGTCGAAATCTGCTTGCAGGTAGCGCCCGTAGCGGTCGGCCGTCTCGAAACCGAGACCGCTGATGACAGCCTTCGGTTGCAACCGCGAATACAAAGCCACGCCGCCTTGGGCAGGGACTTCAGCATCGCAGGCATAAAGGAAGTAGCCATCCAGTTGGAAGGCTGGGTCATCCAGTTCAAAGGCGGAGGCACGGGTGTCCTGCAGGCAGATGACGTCGGCATTCTGAGCTTGCAGCCAACTGAGCAAACCGCGCTCGACTGCCGCCTGAATACCATTGACGTTCACACTGATGATCCGCATAAATGGCCCCAAAAATCGCGTGCGTGTATGATACACGGCGTCAAGCTAATTAGCTAAATCCGTGGTATTTGGGGTTTTTTTCATGCAAGCGTATCAGCGCGATTTCATTCGTTTTGCCATCGATCGCGGCGTTTTGCGCTTCGGTGAGTTCACCCTGAAGTCCGGGCGCACCAGTCCTTACTTCTTCAACGCCGGCCTGTTCAACTCGGGCTCGGCCCTGGCGCAACTGGGGCGTTTCTACGCTGCAGCCATCGCCGAAAGCGGCATTCCCTTCGACGTTCTGTTCGGCCCGGCCTACAAAGGCATCCCGCTGGCGGCCACCACCGCCGTCGCATTGGCCGAGCATCACGACCGTGACCTGCCATGGTGCTTCAACCGCAAGGAAGCCAAGGCCCACGGCGAAGGCGGCAGCCTGGTTGGCGCGCCGCTGACCGGCGACGTGCTGATCATCGACGACGTGATCACCGCTGGCACCGCGATCCGTGAAGTGATGCAAATCATTGCTTCGCAGGACGGCGCCAAGGCTGCCGGCGTGCTGATCGCGCTGAACCGTCAGGAGCGTGGCAATGGCGAGTTGTCGGCGATTCAGGAAGTCGAGCGTGATTTCGGCATTCCGGTGATCAGCATTGTTTCGCTGAATCAGGTGCTGGAGTTCCTGGCTGACGATCCACAGCTCAAGCAGCACTTGCCGGCCGTGGAAGCGTACCGCGCCCAGTTTGGCGTCTGATACGACATCATTCTGTAGGAGCTGCCGAAGGCTGCGATCTTTTGATCTTAAAAACAGAATCAAAAGATCGCAGCCTTCGGC